>JBFICU010000049.1:0-8485 GCA_041581855.1 Porticoccus sp.
GCAGCTCGTATGCGTCTCCAGAACCGTTTCCACACCGGCCTGGATATTGCCAAATACACTGCCAAGATCATGCGTGAAGACATGGCAGCCTATGATGCTGACAGCTCCCAGTACACTCAATCCCTGGGTTGCTGGCACGGCTTTATCGGTCAGCAGAAACTGATTTCCATCAAGAAGCACCTGAAAACCACCAGCAAGCGTTACCTCTACCTGTCCGGCTGGATGGTTGCTGCACTGCGTTCTGATTTCGGCCCCCTGCCCGATCAGTCCATGCACGAAAAAACAGCTGTTTCTTCACTGATTGAAGAACTGTACACCTTCCTGCGTCAGGCTGATGCCCGCGAACTGGACCTGCTCTTCACCGGTCTGGACGCTGCCCGCGAAGCCGGTGACAAGGCAAAAGAAGCCGAGCTCCTGGACAAGATCAACAACTTCGAAACTCACGTAGTGCCGATCGTTGCTGATATCGATGCCGGTTTCGGTAACCCTGAAGCTACTTACCTGCTGGCCAAGAGAATGATCGAAGCCGGTGCCTGCTGTATCCAGATCGAAAACCAGGTTTCCGATGAGAAGCAATGTGGCCACCAGGACGGTAAAGTAACCGTTCCTCACTCTGACTTCCTGGCCAAGATCAACGCTGTTCGTTACGCGTTCCTGGAACTGGGTGTTGATGATGGTGTGATCGTTGCGCGTACCGACTCCCTGGGTGCAGGCCTGACCAAGCAAATCGCTGTTACCAATGAGCCAGGTGACCTGGGTGACCTGTACAACGCCTTCCTCGACGGCGACTACGTTGAAAGCGCTTCTGACATCCAGAATGGAGATGTTGTCATCAAGGCAAACGGCAAACTGCTGAAGCCTAAGCGTCTGGCCTCTGGTCTGTTCCAGTTCAAGAAAGACACTGGTGTTGACCGCGTTGTTCTGGACTGTATCACCAGTCTGCAAAACGGTGCCGACCTGCTTTGGATCGAAACCGAGAAGCCCCACGTTGGCCAGATCGCTGACATGGTTAACCGCATCCGCGAAGTGGTTCCGAATGCCAAGTTGGTTTACAACAACAGCCCATCCTTCAACTGGACTCTGAACTTCCGTCAGCAAGTGTTTGATGCATGGCAAGCCGAAGGCAAAGACGTTTCTGCCTACGATCGTCCAAACCTGATGAGCGAAGAGTACGATGCCACTGAACTGGCTCTGGCTGCTGATGAGCGTATCCGTACCTTCCAGGCTGATGCTTCACGTGAAGCAGGTATCTTCCACCACCTGATCACTCTGCCGACTTACCACACTGCCGCATTGTCTACCGACAACCTGGCGAAAGGTTACTTTGCAGACCAGGGCATGCTGGCTTATGTGAAAGGCGTTCAGCGTCAGGAAATCCGTCAGGGTATCGCCTGCGTGAAACACCAGAACATGGCTGGTTCCGATATCGGTGACAACCATAAAGAATACTTCGCTGGTGAAGCTGCCCTGAAAGCAGGCGGCAAAGACAACACCATGAATCAATTCTAAGTTTCACTCTATATCCCCTTATAGAGTACCCTTCAGGGAGCTGGCAACAGCTCCCTTTTTTTATTCATATAATCCAGTGAGAAAAGCTGTAGCAGCAAATACATCCTGCCAGGTGATTCAGAAAAATAACGCAGTTTGGTGACGAAGACGACCACATCCCGGATGGTGGCCGTGAAGATATCGTCAAATTGCAGTTAGTTTATTTGAGAATCTGACTTTCCAGATAATTAGCCAGTGATGCACGCTCTTCGTCGGTGAGCTTGTCGAACGAAGGCATTTCCCGATGTTGACTCGAACCCTTGATCCAATCCATCAGTTCATTTTGTGACTTACGGGTTAAGAGCGTCGCCGGAATTTTCTCCAAGTAATCACTGCGGCCACTTCGTGGGTGGCACTCGGAACAGTTCTCCAGAAAAAGCTTTTCCCCCACAGCCACAGAGGGATCCTCCACGGCTTTTCCTTTATCACCACAACCCGCCAACACGACTGAAGCCGCGATCGCGAAAATTAACCGGAAATTAATCATATGGTCTCCTTAACTCAGGCCTCATTATTGTTATTCGACTGGGTTATCTGACACACCTACATACATGCGTTAGCGCACCCTAACGCTTACCGGGCAATATGCGCAAGAGTGTATTGTCCTTGATGACGTAGTGGTGAAAGAGTGCTGCCACGGCATGAATACCCACTAAAAAATAGCCTATTGTGCCGCCAATTTCATGGAGCTCTTTCACTAGTTTGGCAGTTTCCTTGTTCTTCTCCATCAACGCGGGCATGTTCACCCCATAAAAGGGAATATCCTTGCCCTCTCCGCTTAGTATCAGCCAACCCAGTATGGGCATGCCCAACATAAACACATACATTGCCAGGTGTAACACCTTCGCCAACAACATCTGCCAGTTGACCGGCTTGGGCACAATGTTAGGGGTTAACTGAGTAACCTTAAGCAACAGTCGTAACCAAACTAGAAAGAATACACTCAAGCCAAGTGTGAAATGCCAGGCCTTTAAGGCATTTCGAGGATCGCTGCCTTTAGGATAAAACTCCCGCAATTCAATACAGGCGTACACCGCAACAATTAACAACAACATCAACCAGTGCATAGCGATAGATAGCGAGCCATAGCGTTCCGTCGTATTTTTCAAACTCATACATATCTCTCATAAAAGTCGTAATCGTAATAATTAATTTTAACCCTTAGGGAAAGGTACTACCTTGATACCAGACAATCCTTGATCAATTCGTTTACAGGCTGGCGATTACAGGAGCGGAGAGTGCGACACCACAACACCGTTGTTATCCGCATAGACATACTCGCCCGGATTGAACATGACCCCACCAAACGTCACTGGCACATTCAAATCACCGATGCCGCGTTTGTCTGTTTTCAGGGGGATACTGGCCAATGCCTGTACGCCGAGATCCAGTGCGACAAGCGCGTCCACATCGCGAACACAGCCGTAAATGATCAGTCCTTCCCAGCCGTTTTTGACGGCATTTTCCGCAATCATGTCACCCAGTAGCGCCTTGCGCAGAGAACCGCCGCCATCGACTACCAGTACCTTGCCGTGACCGGGCTTACCGGCTTGTTCCTTGACCAGGGAGTTATCCTCGTGGCACTTGATAGTGACGATCTCTCCTCCAAAACTGTCTCGACCACCAAAGTTGGCCATCATCGGCTCTAAAACACGCACAAGTTCGGGGTTGTCATCACAAAGATCAGGGGTAGAAAAACTCATGAATATGCCTCATACATCATCAACGTTGATACCAAGCTGCCCATACTGCTCCAGCAGCTCGAACGAAACCAGGGAACCCACCTCCGCAACAGCCTCTCCGCCCAGGGGACGGCCGCCGTCCAGGACAAAACTAATGCCGTGCTTGGGACAGCGTATGCAACCTTTTAACAAACGCCCCTTACCTAGAGGCGATCCATCGTGGGGGCATCGATTTTCGATTAATCGAATAATACCTTCGCTCTGAACCAGCAACAGGTCACGTCCGGCAACCTTAAAGCGGCGTAAATAGCCCTCTTTTAGTTGGGTGACAGATTCCAGTGGATAAAAGCTCATAGTCACCGGAGATTGCCATGTAAGCGACACTGCCGCAATGGTTCACAGCAGTAAAAACGGCCAAGAATGATAGTGCACCACAGACGCCTTAAAATAATCTTAAGACGGCGAAATTGCCTGTGAAATAGTCCCCCACTCCCTTAGACTAGCGCCCATGTCTCAGGTGGATATTCTCGATTTTCCCTACCGTCCCGATGCTGAATCGCTGTTTGATGCAGTTCGCGACCTGCCGGACGCCATCTGGCTCGACAGCGGCAAACCTCGCAGTTTATCCGGCCGTTTCGATATCATTACAGCCCACCCTGATACGGTGCTCGAAACACGCGGCCTAACCACCAGCATTACCACCCGAAGTAGTACCACAACCACAGGAGACGACCCCTTCCAGCTCGCTCAGGCATTACTTGAGACCTCCGGGCGGGTGGACAGCGGCTTAAGCGGTTATCCGTTTATAGGTGGGTTAGCCGGTTATTTCGGTTACGACCTCGGCCGTCGCATCGAAGTACTCCCCGATCAACTGCCCAAGGTAGATAAACTGCCTGACATGCGCCTAGGCAGCTATACCTGGACATTGGTATTGAATCACTCATCCCAAAAAAGCTGGCTCATTTTTCGGGCCAATTGCTCTCCTGTGCTACGTGCAGACGTGCTCAAGCGTCTCAAAAGTGCCCCAGAACAAACGCCAGAGCCAGGCTATAGCACGGAGTATGCTTTCCATCCCTCCATGGCGAAAGAGGATTACCTGGCGGCCGTCGCAAGGGTAAAGGCATATATCAACCAGGGCGACTGCTACCAGGTTAACTTGGCCCGGCATTTTTCTGCGGACTTTGATGGCGACAGCTGGACACTCTACCGGCAACTGCGCCGAGTACTGCCCTCGCCTTACAGTTGTTACTATCGCTGGGGAGATTCCAATCAGGCGGTATTAAGCTTGTCGCCAGAACGCTTCCTGAAGCTTTCCATGGGCCAAGTGGAGAGCAAACCCATCAAAGGCACTGCTCGCCGTGGCACCACCGTAGACGAAGATCAGCAGAACGCGATCAACCTGATGAACAGCGCCAAGAACCGCGCCGAAAACCTGATGATTGTCGATCTACTTCGCAATGACCTTGGCAAGAGCTGTGAACCCGGCTCTATCCGTGTCCCCAAGCTATTTGCGCTTGAAAGCTTTCCCAACGTCCATCATTTGGTCAGCACCGTTACCGGCAAACTGCGGCCGGACGAAACACCGCTAACGCTACTGCGTGGTTGTTTCCCCGGCGGATCAATCACAGGAGCGCCAAAGAAACGGGCCATGGAAATCATTGAAGAGTTGGAAAGCTGCCGCCGTTCGCTCTACTGCGGCAGTATCGGCTATATCAGTGCCACTGGACGCATGGATACCAATATCGCCATCCGAACTCTATTGGCTGATGGGGAAAAGCTGCATTGCTGGGGTGGTGGAGGCATAGTGGCCGACTCGGTAGCCGACAGTGAATTTCAGGAAACGATGGATAAGATCAGGGTATTGATACACCCGCGCGGCGAGTAAGCGCCGCGCGTTGCATTAGGCTAAGACAAACTTAAATCACGAACACTGGCCTTGATAAATTCTTTCTTCAAGTCCTCAAAGGTATGTACCGCAGGGAACTGCGGGAACTCGTCTATGACGTTCTGCGGGGCATGGAACAGGATGCCCGCGTCAGCCTCCGCCAGCATGGTGGTGTCATTATAGGAATCACCCGCTGCAATCGTACGGTAATACATGCTCTTGAAACCGACCACAGCCTGGCGCTTGGGATTGGCTTGGCGTAGACGATAGTTAACAACGCGGCCGTCGTCGTCGGTTTCCAGCTTATGGCATAGCAGCGTTGGATAGCCAAGCTGACGCATTAGCGGCAGGGCGAACTCATAGAAGGTGTCAGACAGAATGACTACCTGAAAACGCTCACGCAGCCAATCAACAAAGTCGCGCGCACCTTCCAGCGGCGACAGGGTAGAAATCACTTCCTGGATTTCCTTCAACCCCAAACCATTTTTTTCAAGAATATCAAGACGGTAGCGCATCAAGACATCATAATCCGGTTCATCGCGGGTGGTCCGTCTCAGCGCTTCAATTCCGGTTTTTTCAGCAAAGGCAATCCAGATTTCCGGAATTAACACGCCTTCCAGGTCCAAACATGCGATTTCCACAGCATTATCCTCACAATTTCAGGGGGCAGAAAAACCGCGCCACTCTAACCATTTCGCTGCTTTCACGCAACAAAGCCACACTTCACACCACTAATAGCCATATTGATGTGGATTATATTTTCTGATTATTTTTCCTTTAGTTAAGGCTTTGGTATCATCCCCGCCCTTAAAGACATAGCACACCCATTTACCGAGGATAACGAGCGAAACCCATGGCAGAAAATCGTTTAAATACCGTTGATCTCGATCGCCAACTCTCCGAGCAGACTCCCCAGGAAATCATTCAATACGCCCTGGAAGAATTTGACAACATCGCTATCTCCTTCAGCGGTGCTGAAGATGTCGCCTTGATTGACATGGCCTACAAAATCAATCCCGAGAAAGTACAGGTTTTCTCTCTGGATACCGGCCGCCTGCACGCTGAAACTTATCAGTTCATAGAGAAAGTGCGAGAGCATTACGGCATTGAAATCGATGTCGTATTCCCGGAAGCAGCGGCCGTAAACAAAATGGTTCGCGAAAAAGGTCTCTTCAGCTTTTACAAAGATGATCACAAGGAATGCTGTAGCATTCGTAAGATCGGCCCTCTGCGTCGCAAGCTACTTACTGTGGATGCGTGGATCACTGGTCAGCGCCGCGATCAAAGTCCCGGCACCCGCACTTCCATCCCTGTCATTCAGGATGACAAGGCATTTGCCCGTCCCGATGATAGTCTGACCAAGTTCAACCCCTTGGCCAATTGGACATCCCAGCAAGTGTGGGACTATATCCGCAGCAACAATGTCCCCTACAACGCGTTACACGACAAGGGGTACGTCAGCATTGGCTGTGAACCCTGCACCCGTCCCACCGGCCCCGGCCAGCACGAACGCGAAGGTCGCTGGTGGTGGGAAGAAGCCACTCTTAAAGAATGTGGCCTACACGCGGTCAATATAAATAAGTAATTGGATACCCGCATGAAAATCACCCTCGTCAAAAAGATCAAACTGGATGGCAGCCTCTGCAAGAAGTGTGAGGAAGTACAGCAGAAAATGGAGCAGGCTGGCCAGATGGCACTGATTGACGAGGTGTTGATTGCCGACGAGCGCGACCCCGCCTCTCCCGGTATGGAACTGGCGTCCCTGTATCAGGTGGAGCGCGCTCCATTCTTTCTGGTTGAACGCGAAGGTCAGGCCCCGGAAATCCACACGGTGTACTTCAAGTTTGTTAAGGAAGTACTGAACCAGAAAACGCGCGAAGAAGATGAGTTAAAGGAAATTCTCAACGACAATCCAGATCTGGATTTCCTCTGAAAGCACAATGGCCAGCATTTGCTGGCCATTTTTTATACCCTCTCTGTTTTTACCTGATCCACTACAACTCAGGCAATTCCACCGAACTGAAAAACTTCTCCAGATCGTCCCTGGCGTGTATTGAACAAGCCTCGTCTACCCGGTCACGGGTCAAGTGCGGAGCAAACAGTTCTATGAAATCGTACATATAGCCCCGCAAATAGGTACCGCGCCGGAAACCAATGCTCGTCACACTCGACTTAAACAGGTGTTTGGCATCCAGAGCGACCAAGTCAGTATCCTTGTCAGGATCGTGAGCCATATGTGTCACGATGCCGATCCCCAGCCCCAGCCGCACATAGGTTTTTATGACATCCGCATCGGTAGCGGTGAATACCACTTTTGGTACCAGGCCTCGATCATTAAAAGCCTCATCCAGTCTTGAGCGACCGGTAAAGCCGAATACATAAGTGACCAGCGGGTAACTTGCGACATCTTCCAAAGTGAGCCTTGAAGATTGTGCCAGCGGATGATCCTTCGGCACCAGAATACAGCGATTCCAGCGGTAACAGGGCATCATCAGCAGATCGTGGAAGAGCTCCAATGCTTCGGTCGCAATGGCGAAATCCACCGCGCCATCTGCGGCCTGCTCTGAAATCTGCATGGGCGTGCCCTGGTGCATGTGCAGCGACACTTCCGGATATTTATTGATAAAGGACTCAATCACCTTTGGCAGTGCATAGCGGGCCTGTGTATGAGTGGTAGCGATGGAAAGGCTGCCCTTCTTCGGGTCGTTGTGCTCCTGTGCAAGCTGCTTAATGCTCTCTACTTTTCGAAGGATATCCCCTGCCACCCTAAGAATCTCATCCCCAGCGGGGGTAACCCGGGTAAGGTGTTTGCCACTGCGGGAGAAGATTTCCACACCCAGCTCATCTTCAAGCAAACGTATCTGTTTGCTGATGCCAGGTTGAGAGGTATAGAGGCTTTGCGCAGTGGCAGAAACATTCAATTCATGATGCGCCACTTCCCAGATATAGCGAAGCTGTTGTAGTTTCATGTGCTCACCCGGCTAGACTGCAATCGTCTAAAAATATAAAAAACTATTCCTTTGAAGAATAGGTTTAAATTGCTAGAGTTGCCAGCCTAATTTGGGGATGGAAGCGCTGGATTTTGTTGGACTTTTTGCTGTATATCTTGTCGGGCGCTTTTGTCGGACTGATCGTAGGACTGACAGGTGTGGGCGGCGGATCACTGATGACCCCCCTATTAATCCTGTTAGGGATTCCCTACAACATCGCCATCGGTACAGACTTACTCTATGCCTCGATTACCAAGGCAGGCGGAGTGGTTGCGCATACCCGCCAAAAAAGCATTCAATGGCGTCTGGTCGGTTTTCTCGCTGCCGGTAGTATTCCCGCCTCCCTCGTTACAGCACAATTGCTAAGTCACGTTTTTACC
>JBFICU010000050.1:0-8411 GCA_041581855.1 Porticoccus sp.
AGGGGGAGTTGCTGGTTGCTCCGGCTTTCTCTTCATTGTTGGTTTGGCCGTTGCTAAGCTGGTTACTGAATTGGTTTGGCAAATCGACGCCTTATGAAGATGAGGAAATTTCCTCATCCTGATGGGCGGCGGGAGTTCTGAAAATACATGACAGAGACTGCTTCTCCCCAGCAATTTATTCTGGCTTCAGCATCGCCGCGACGTCGGGAGCTGCTGGAGCAGATCGGCTGCTGTTTCCGGGTTGCGCCAGTTGATGTAGATGAAACGCCTCTGACAGGCGAAGCGCCCATTGCCTATGTGGTGCGGATGGCAAAGGAGAAAGCTGCTGCCGGGTGGCGGGAATACGGCCAGCAGGGGTTGCCCGTATTGGGTGCAGACACCACGGTGGTACTTGGCGAACAGATCTTTGGCAAACCCGCCGATCGCGATGAAGCGGTGGCGATGTTGCAACGGTTATCGGGTAAAACGCACCGGGTGTTGTCGGCCGTAGCGATGATGAATGGGACGGACTGCCAATATAGATTGTCGGAAACCTCGGTCAGTTTCAGGCCGCTTGAGGTGGAAGAATGTATGCGCTACTGGAACAGTGGAGAGCCATTCGATAAGGCAGGAGCCTATGCCATTCAGGGTTATGGTGCAGTGTTTGTGACGGCCATCCAGGGCAGTTATTCCGGGGTGGTGGGTCTGCCGTTGGTAGAGACCTGTGAGTTGCTCAAGGCCTTTGGGCTGTCTTGGTGGATGAAGACATGAGTTCGGAAATTCTGATCAATATTACCCCCATGGAAACCCGTGTGGCACTGGTGGAAAACGGTGTGTTGCAGGACGTGGGTGTGGAGCGAACATTACACCGCGGCATTGTCGGCAATATATACAAGGGCAAGGTGGCGCGCGTGTTGCCGGGTATGCAGGCAGCATTTGTGGACATTGGCCTGGAGAAGGCCGGCTTTATCCATGTGGACGATATCCTCAGGCCCTTGGTGAATTGCGAACCTGGCGACCCGGGGGATATCCGGCTGTATCTGCGTGAAGGTCAATCCGTTGTGGTACAGGTGATCAAGGACCCGATCAGCACCAAGGGTGCGCGACTTTCTACACAACTATCGGTCTCGTCACGCTTCCTGGTTTATATGCCGGATGTGGATCATATTGGCATCTCGCAGCGTATTGAGGATGAAGCGGAGCGCGAGCGCCTGCGCAGGGAACTGGATGCAGCGCTAGCTGACAATGAAAGTAAAGGCGGTTATATCATTCGCACTGCTGCCGAAGGGGTCGAGGCCGAAGAGCTGGCCAAGGATGTGCTGTTCCTGCAACGACTTTGGCTGCACATAGAGGAAACAACTCACCATCTTTCTGCCCCGGCAACCGTTTACGAGGATCTTCCCCTCTATCTGCGCGCCATGCGCGACATGGCCCGGCCGCTGGTGGAAAAGGTGCGAGTCGATTCTGGCGAGGCCTACGGTAAACTCTGTGATTTCGCTGCCCAGTTCAACCCGGACATGGTGCCGTTGATCGAGTGCTACTCGGCAGACCGCCCGCTGTTCTACCTCTACGGTGTGGAGGATGAAATCAGCCGCGCCCTGGAGAAAAAAGTACCGCTGAAATCCGGGGGTTATCTGGTTATTGAGCAGACTGAGGCGATGACCACGGTAGATGTAAATACTGGGGCCTTTGTCGGCCATCGGAATCTCGAGGAAACCATTTTCAAGACTAATCTGGAAGCGGCATCCACCATTGCCCGCCAGCTGCGACTGCGCAATCTCGGCGGCATCATTATTATCGACTTTATCGATATGCAGGATCCTGAGCATCGCCGCCAAGTGTTGCGGGCGCTGGAAAAAGTGTTGTCCAGGGATCGGGCTAAAACCACCATTGCCAGCGTTTCCGAGTTGGGGTTGGTGGAAATGACCCGCAAGCGCACCAGTGAAAGCCTGGGACAAATACTCTGTGAAGCCTGTCATGTCTGTGACGGCAAAGGCAGCTTGAAGTCGGCGGAAACCATCTGTTATGAAATCCTGCGGGAGATTCTGCGTGAAGCCCGCACCTTTGAATGCGATGCGTTTCTGGTGCTGGCAGCACAGGTGGTGATTGATCGCCTGCTGGATGAGGATTCGGCCTACGTTGCGGACCTTGAGGGGTTTGTCGGTAGAACTATTCAGTTCCGGGTGGAGTCAATGTATAGCCGCGACCAGTACGACATTATTCCCGTCTAGTGGTGTCTTTAACCCAGGGGTTTCCATGCCTTATGCATGTTTTTTTATTTAAGGATGGCTCGCGTATGATGACGGCCATAGATCACTGCAATGAGCTGAAAACGCTGCTTTTAGCAGGTTTGGCGGCAGCGTGATTCATCCCCACCAAATAGCCCCTGTCAGGAGCCGGTTTTGAAAGGAACTCGATTGCTGAAATCCATCACCAGGCGGTTGCTGATGCTGGCGGCTCTGGCTGTAATCGGGGTTGCGCTACTGGTTTCTCTGGGGCGCGAGGCGACCGACAGCCTCGATAACTATCGCAGCGAGATCAATTTCTACGTCTCCGAGAAACTGGGCTTGAGGGTAGAGAGCGAGCAACTACTGGGCGAGTGGCATCGGTTGAAACCGAGAATCACTGCGCTCAATCTCACTGTCCAGGACCCCGGCGAAAAGCAGCCGGCAGTCAGCCTGGAACGTATTACCCTCGAAGTGGATTTATTGCGGAGTCTGCTTGCCCGACAACTGGTTTGGCGCGAACTATGGGTTGGCGGGGTGCAGTTGTCTCTGCTGGAAGACGCCGACGGCCACTGGGCCGTCAGTGGTCTGCCTCCGCAGGATGAAACCGAGAAAAAAGATAATACCGCCCTGCTCAATATGCTGTTTGACAGTGATCTATTGGGTGTGGACAAGATTACTGTACAGATGAAATTTTTCTCCGGTACCGAGGCGGCGTTGGAGGGCCGGGACATCCTGCTGGAGAACAGCGGTGATTTTCATCGCCTGATGGCGGGCCTCAGTCTGGTGGGGCACGAGCAGGTAGCCAGCTTGGTGGTGGAGGCTAAGGGTGACCGCGGGGATATAGACCATTTCAAGGCGTCCGGTTATCTGAAAATTCATCGCGTCGACCTGAGCGGTTCCTTCAGTGCGTTTGCAAAAGGTTGGTTTCCAGGGGTGTTGGAACGCATCGGCGATATCGAGACGGATATTGAGAGTGAAATCTGGTTCGACATGATCAAGGGGGGCGACGTCCAGATGGTGGGGCGACTGTCCGCCGCCGAGATACCCCTGAGCTGGACCGCAGACGTGAAGCCAATCACTCGGTTACATACCGATCTCACCGGGTGGTTTAAACCGGGTGAAAGCTGGGGGTTGCGTCTGCAGGAGCTCGATTTTGACTGGGGTGAGCTGGCTATCGAGCCGCTCACCATTAACTACCAGCAAAAGGTGGGTGCTCTTTGGGGATCGGGAGCATTGTCGATAAGCCAGATCAACCTCAACCTGGTGGATGATCTGTTGGCTCAGACCGGTATCGCGTCTCCGAAACTGGTGGAGGCCATCGGGCAGCTACAACCCACTGGATCCTTGCGAGCGGTGCATCTGGATCTCAAGCTTGATGGTGGGAATCCCGAGGTGAACGTGCGGGCCAATCTCCATGACGTAGCCCTTTCCTCCTGGCATGGCGCGCCAGCAATTCGTCAGTTGAATGGCTATGTGGAAACCGTTAACGCTTCCGGTTTGCTGGACCTGGATAGCCCAGAGGGGCTGGCCCTGTTCTATCCCCAGGCATATGACGACTATATGGAGCACAGTTCCTTCCGTGGCCAGCTGCGCTGGTCGTGGGACGGGCCCAATCACGCCTTAAAGATTTCCAGTGGTCGGTTGGAAATGGGCGGGGAAGAAGGCATCGGAAGTGGCTATCTGCACCTGGATATCCCTGTGGGCCAGCCCGGCGCCAAGCCGGAGATGTATCTGATGATTGGTGTCAGGGATACCCACTCTAGCTTCCGTCAGCGCTATATGCCCAAGAATCTGGACCCCGGATTAGTGAATTGGCTGGATAAAGCCTTGGGGGAAAGTACCATACCGGAAATGGGATTTGTCTGGCGCGGTCCGCTGGTTGGCGGTGAGGGGGGCTTGCGCTCCATTCAACTCTATTTACAGGCCAAAGAGGGATCACTGCAGTTCCAGCCAGACTGGCTGCCCCTTGAACATCTCGATACCACCCTGACATTGGATTCTGGTGAGTTGGATGCGGAAGTCCACGCCGCCACCATCGGAAACACCCGTCTCCAACGCGGTGAGGTGCGCTTGCGGTCCACGCCTGCGGGAACAGGGCATCAGTTGTTGATCAATGCCGATGTCACTGCCGACGCCGGTGACGCGGTGGCCGAATTGGCACAGTCGCCCCTGAAATCCCGTGTGGCGGGGCTTGCCGGTTGGGCGCTTTCCGGTAAAAGCCAGATTGATCTGAATCTCACCATTCCTCTGTCCCAGGATGGCACCGAGGGAGCCTACCGGGTGAAAGCTGACCTGAAAGACGGTGCCCTTGCCCTGCCGGGCAGTGAGATTGCCTTTACTCAGTTGCAAGGTACTCTCGGTTACCGTGATGACCGGGGATTGTATGCAAAACAATTGAAGGGGCAGTTTTGGGGTGAGCCTGCAGTGGCCAGTATTACCACTGGCAAAGACACGTTATTGATCGATGTAGACGGACAGTTGGCCATGTCGGCGCTGTCACAATTTATCAAGCTGGACTCCAAACGCATTTTGCAAGGCAAGACCGACGTGCAGGCTCGCCTCACCGTACCGCTAGTGGATACGGGCACCCCGATTCACTTGAAGGTCAAAAGCCAGCTGCAGGGCGCCGTGATTGACCTGCCGGCGCCCTTTGGCAAACCGGCGGCGGTACCCCGTGATGTCCAGGTGGATGTGGACCTGGCCGATGGCCAGGATATTCGCATCAAGGCCGAGGGCGGTGTGCGTGCGCATATTCAGATGAAGGATGCTGTATTACAGCGTAGTTTGCTGGCGATCTACAGCGACCAGGCCGAGCTGCCCGGGCGTGGCCAATTCCGGATTACGGGTGAACTGCCACACTTTTCGCTGACAGAGTGGATGCCGTATTTTGCAGAGCTGGCGGGACAGGACCGGGGCCTGGAAAATGCGTTAAATCTGATGTTTGACGGGCAGGTTGATAACCTGGAAGTGGCTGGACTCGAGTTAGAGCAGGCGGTGGCCAGCGGCCGTTACCATAAAGGCGATTGGCAGGTAGTGGTGGACAGTCGGCAGGCAGCTGGCCAGGCATTGGTGCCAAGCGATTTAGATCGGCCGATCAGGTTGGACCTCGAGCGATT
The DNA here is from genome assembly GCA_041581855.1 of Porticoccus sp. GTDB lineage: Bacteria > Pseudomonadota > Gammaproteobacteria > Pseudomonadales > Porticoccaceae > Porticoccus. Next base: position 5,324 of record JBFICU010000050.1, read on the forward strand.
GATGTTGCCGAAACCGCCAGAAGATGACAGTGAAGAGCAAGACATTGATCCCGCTACTTTCCCGTTGATGGATGTGTCCATCAGGGACTTTTCCGTGGGCGAATCGCATCTGGGTTATGCCAATTTCCATGCTGAGCCACAGCCACGTGGCGTATTGGTCTCCACCATCGATGCCAACCTGAATGGCTTGCAATTGGGTGGTAACGGCCTGGATACCACAATGCTGTGGGAGCTCGAGGGCGGTCGGCATCATACCCAGTATTCAGGGGTACTGAAGGCTGGGGACGTGGGCAAGGTGATGGAGGCCTGGGGTACCCCGGCTGCAATGGAAAGCAAAAAAGCGCAGTTTTTTGCTGACCTGGGTTGGTACGCTAAGCCCTGGGAAGTCACGCCGTCAGCCCTGACTGGCGCCATGTCACTGGAGCTGGAAAAAGGTCGTTTTTACAAATCACCGGCCGGTGCGGCCAATGCCATGTTGCGGTTGGTCAGCCTGTTTAACTTTGACAACTGGGTGCGTCGTATCCGGTTGGATTTCTCTGACTTGCTCGATAAGGGTGTGAGTTACGACAAAATGGAAGGCGGTTTAGTATTTGATGAAGGTGATATGAGCTTTGATCCGCCGCTGGTCGTCAAAATGCCTTCCGGCCGCTTCAAGATGACCGGTATGGCTAACCTGATTCGCGAGGACATAGATGCCACCCTGGTAACTACTCTGCCGATAGGCACCAACTTGCCTTGGGTTGCAGCGCTGGTCGGAGGCTTGCCTGCCGCTGCCGGTGTCTATATCACTGGCAAGATATTTGAAAAGCAGGTCGATAAATTGTCCAGCATTAGCTACCACATCACCGGTCCCTGGGATGACACGGAAGTGGATGTAGAAAGAATTTTCAGCGATGGTGCGGGCAAGTAATGAGCCGTATCGCAGCCATTCAAATGACCAGTGGTGGCAGTCTTCAGGCCAACCTGGAGCAGGCTGCTGAGCTGATTGAGCAAGCCGCACGGCAAGGCGCGGAGTTGCTGGTATTGCCGGAATACTTTGCCTATCACGGTTGCCGGGATCTTGCCGAAATCGCCCTGGCCGAACAGGATGCCAACGGCCCGGCCCGGCGATTTCTGGCGGAACAGGCGCGTCTACATGGTGTCTGGTTGGTCGGTGGCACCATCCCCGTGGCGGTAGAGAATGACAAGCGCGCCGCTGCCAGCTGCTTTGTGGTTAATGAGAAGGGCGATGAAGTGGCTTGCTACCGCAAAATCCACCTGTTCGATGTGGACGTGGATGATGCCAGGGGGAGTTACCGGGAGTCTGACGACTACTGCCACGGCAGTGAGCCAGTGGTAGTGGATACGCCATTTGGCAAGCTTGGCCTGACCGTTTGTTACGATCTGCGCTTCCCTGAACTGTACCGTTACCTAGCGGAACAGGGTGCGCAAATCCTGCTGGTGCCCTCGGCATTTACAGCTGCCACGGGTGAACCTCACTGGGAGCTGTTGCTGCGTGCCCGTGCGGTGGAGAATCTTTGCTATGTGGTGGGTGCCAACATGGGCGATCGTTTTCACGAGAAGCGCCCTACCTGGGGCGGCTCTGCCATTATCGATCCTTGGGGGCGAGTACTTGCTTCACGGGCTGATGGGCCGGGTGTCGTGATGGCGGATATTGACCTGGCTTACCTGCAAACCCTGCGACAAAAAATGCCGGTGCATGAACACCGCCGCCTCAGTGTGGTCAAACCTTCAAGTTAACCTGTTGAGTGCTGTCATGAAGAAAATGATTTTCCCGCTGTTCGCGGCGCTGCTGTTATTCACTGCCACAGGTACCTATGCTGCCGATGCCCCTGCAATGAGCGTCGAGCAGGCTCGTCAGCTGATTAATGAAGGCCGTGATCTCAAGACGATACCAAAATCCGTCTGGAAACAGATTCTCACGCCGGAGCAATACAACATCCTCTGGCGCAAGGGCACAGAACGGGCTTTTACCGGTGAGCTGCTGAACAATAAGCAGAAGGGCACATATGTGACGGCGGGCTGCCGTATTCCAGTGTTTCGTTCAGAGCAGAAGTTCAAATCCGGTACTGGCTGGCCCAGTTTTTGGGACATCCCCAACCGTGACAACATTGTGCTGGAGGATGACTGGTCCTGGATGGGCAAGCGCACCGAAGTGCTGTCGGCCTGTGGCGAACATTTGGGACACGTGTTCAATGACGGTCCTCCCCCCACCGGATTGCGTTACTGCATCAATTCCGATGCATTACTGTTTGTTCCCGACGAGGAGCAGCCCGGCGAGCAGGCCAACTGACCGCCGTCGCCATGTCGATACTGGTCACTGGCTTTGACGCGGGCCAAGACAAGGTCAATGCTTCTGCCGCGTTGGTGGCCTCACTGCGGGATAACCTGCCGGAGGAATTACTGCCTCTGCGTACTCAGCTTCACTTCGCCATTTTGCCGCTGAATTCCCGCTTGCTCCGGGACGCAATGCTGTTGGAAGTTGTTCGTTACCAACCACAGTTTTGCCTGTTCACTGGCCAAGCCAGGGGGCGCAACAAAATTAATCTTGAGCGGCTGGCCACCAACCTGAATGACTTTGACTCTCCTGATGTTGATGGCTATCAGCCGCGTGGGGAAAAGATCGAGCCCGCTGGTCCGGCGGCTTACTGGAGTACCTTGCCGGCGCAGCAGGAGATAGTTGGACGACTTAATAGCCAGGGTATCCCGGCAGCATTGTCGAACCATGGGGGAAATCATTTGTGTAATCAGTTGCTCTACCAGGCCCTGCACTGGATACAGTTGAATAGCTCAGGCTTGCGTTGTGGCTTTGTCCATATCCCGCCGCTGCCGTTACAGGCTCAAACACAGTGGCCGGATACCCCCTTTATGTCGTTAGACATGACCCGTTTAGCGATCACCCATATTCTGCTGGTATTGGCCTCGAAACTGGCCAATGGGGCAAGACCGTGAACGGGCGGACCTGGCTGGAAAATCTGTTGCGGGTAGCTGTTATTTTGATGGTGCCGACCATTGCCTGTATCGGGTACTACGCCATGATTGGGGCAGGTGAAGTGGCCGTGGGCATAGCTCGGGTGGCCGGTGTGGC
>JBFICU010000051.1:0-8385 GCA_041581855.1 Porticoccus sp.
GGATGTGCTGCCTGCGCCCAGGCATCGAAGGCGTCTCCGACAATATCCGGGTGCGCTCCATCATCGGCCGGTTTCTCGAACACTCCCGTGTGTACTACTTTCATAACGCCACGCCACGGGTGTTTTGCTCCAGCGCGGATGCCATGGAACGGAACCTGATGCATCGGGTGGAAATCTGTTTCCCTGTGCTCAATGCCCGCCTGCAAGCAAGAATTCGCAGCGATTTACAGTCTTACTTACAAGATAACTGTCAGAGCTGGGAATTACAGTCTGACGGCAGTTACCTGCTGAATAAACCGGAAAAGGGTCAAGCACGGTATTCAGCACAGCTGGAGCTATTGCATAATCTCACCGCCTGAGGGGCAGTCGCTAAGCACCGTTCAGCCACAGCTGGAACCCAATCTTTTTCAGAACCCGCTGTTCTGCCTTGAGCGCTTCGCTGGTCAATGGATGGCGGGCCAGCCAGCCAGCATCGAAATGCAAGGCGATATCGTTGCCGGACACCTGAGTTGTAAAGAGGGGCTCGCCTTCCACCGGCGTGACATATTTAAACAGCGCTGCCAGGCGCATTAATGCGCACAGCCGTTGCAGATGGCGGGTTTGCTGCTCATCAAGACCCGAAAAATCCTCTACTGGAAAACGCTGACGGTGACTGCGCACCAACAGAGCCAAGACGCTTTGCATCTGCTTGCTAAAGCCCGGCAAATCAGAGTGTTCTATCAGATACTGTCCGTGCTTGTGGAACTGGGTGTGGGCAATGCTCAAACCCACTTCATGCAGGCGCGCCGCCCAACGCACAACATCCCTGTCTGCCTCGTTCAACTGCCAATCAGCTCTAGCCGCTTCAAACAGCATCATCGCCATCGCTTCTACCTGGTCGGCATTCTGCTGGTCGACCTCTGCACGGCGCATCAGTGCAGAAACCGTACGCTCGCGAACATCCTCGTGTTCCAACCGTCCCATCATTTCGTAAACCACACCCTCGCGCAGGGCGCCCGGCGAGGTGTGCAGGTGCTCAATACCCAAGGCATCAAAAATGCCACTGATAATGGCCACACCCGGCACGATGACACCGCGGCGCCGCTCACTGAGACCAGCCAGATCTGTCAACTCATCAATGTGATTGTGAGATAGCAATAATTTGCGGAGCCTGGCGAGGGTGTCCGCGCTAATGCCTTCATCAGCCCAACCCTGCTGGGTAACAATCAGCTCGGCGCTACGCATAGTGCCCGAAGATCCCACTACATTATCCCAACCATGATGTGTATAGGCTTTGCGAATACGGAGTACTTCCTGATAGGCAGCCTGATAAGCCTTGGCAAAACGCTTGGCGGAAATTTTGCCTTGGTGGAAAAAACGATCCCGGTAAGTCACACAACCCATGTGCAAACTTTCCCGCAACTTCGATTCAAACCGTTGCCCGATGACGAATTCGGTACTGCCTCCGCCAATATCCACCACCAGGCGGGAATCATCGTCATCAGCTAGCGTGTGGGCCACACCCAAGTAGATAAGACGTGCCTCCTCCCGACCAGAAATCACCTCTACAGGGCACCCCAACAAGGCTTCAGCAGGCCTGATAAACAATGCGGCATTTTTAGCCGCCCGGAGCGCATTGGTGCCTACTACCCTGACCAAATCAGGATTCAATTTATCGATGACCTGGCGAAAACGTGCCAGGCAGGCAAGGCCGCGTGCAATAGCCTCTGGCGTGAGACGGTTAGATTTCATCTCTGCTGCCAGCTGAACCCGCTCACCCAAACGTTCAATAGGCCGCATCTCACCGTGGTTAACCCTCGCCACGATCATGTGAAAACTGTTGGAGCCAAGATCAATGGCTACCAGCGTCTGGTCTTGTTCGGTAGGGTTATTCAACGGCGTAGGTTCCTGGGCCTGATTGTTGCGGCAGAGGTAGCAGAGGTATTTGTTACTCGCTGGGCACGGGTGTTATGATTCAATGTAATTCTACCCCCTTACCATTCAATAGACATTAATCTGGAGAACCCCATGAGCGACAACATCGTTCACATTACCGATGCAGGCTTTGCCAGTGAAGTGCTGGACGCCGAACTGCCGGTACTAGTCGATTTCTGGGCAGCCTGGTGCGGCCCCTGCAAAATGATTGCTCCGATTCTGGATGAGCTGGCAAACGAATATGCCGGCAAAGTGAAAATCTGCAAAATGGACGTGGATTCCAATGCGGAAACACCCGCCAAATTCAATGTCCGCGGTATTCCCACCTTGATCCTGTTCAAGGACGGCAATATCGAAGCCACAAAAGTTGGCGCACTGTCGAAAACCCAGCTGATAGAATTTATCGACGCAAGCCTTTAAAAACCGCTGCGGTGGCGCTCAGGGGCCACCGCACCAGTTATTGCGCTTTAATCTTGCCACGCCTATACTGCAGCTCAACCACGTCGATGTCCTTCGACGATTATTAAGAACTAACAAATAATTCCGATAAGCCTTTCCAGGACACCTGCTCAAATTCTCGACCGGCTGTCAGCCTGTCTCAATTCCAAAAAATCACTATGTCTGTATTTATGAACTTAACCGAACTTAAAACCAAACCAATCGACGAACTTCTGAAAATCGCCGAGGAGATTGGTCTCGACAATCTCGCCCGCTCCCGCAAACAGGATGTCATCTTCAGCATTCTCAAACGCCACGCCAAAAGTGGCGAGGACATCTACGGCGACGGAGTACTGGAGATTCTGCCCGACGGGTTTGGTTTCCTGCGTTCAGCTGACAGCTCGTACTTGGCTGGCCCCGATGACATTTATGTCTCTCCCAGTCAAATTCGCCGTTTTAACCTGCGAACAGGCGATAGTATTTCCGGAAAAATCCGTCCCCCGAAAGAGGGTGAGCGCTACTTCGCCATGCTCAAGCTGGATGAGATTAACTTCGACAAACCGGAAAACGCCCGCAACAAGATTCTGTTTGAGAACCTGACGCCGCTGTTTCCCGACGAGCGCCTGGTACTGGAAACAGGCAATGGTTCCACCGAAGACATTACCGGACGGATCATTGACCTTATCTCCCCCATCGGCAAAGGACAGCGCGGCCTGATCGTGGCGCCGCCTAAAGCCGGTAAAACCATTCTCATGCAACACACCGCTCAATCTATTATCCGCAACAATCCTGAGTGCTACATCATCGTATTGTTGATTGATGAGCGTCCGGAGGAAGTGACCGAGATGCAACGCTCGGTGCGCGGGGAGGTCATTGCCTCCACCTTTGACGAGCCACCGGCCCGGCACGTACAAGTCGCCGACATGGTGATCGAAAAAGCCAAGCGTCTGGTAGAGCACAAAAAAGATGTGGTGATCCTGCTCGACTCCATCACCCGCCTGGCCCGAGCTTACAATACCGTGCAGCCCTCATCCGGCAAGGTACTGACCGGAGGTGTGGATGCCCATGCCCTGGAGCGTCCCAAGCGCTTTTTCGGCGCCGCCCGCAATATCGAACAAGGTGGCAGCCTGACCATTATCGCCACCGCGTTGGTAGAAACCGGCTCCAAAATGGATGAAGTCATCTACGAAGAGTTTAAGGGCACTGGCAACATGGAACTGCATTTGGATCGCAAAGTGGCAGAGAAGCGTATTTACCCGGCCATCAATATTCGCCGTTCTGGCACTCGCCGTGAGGAATTGCTGATGGGCGAAGAAGAACTGCAACGCGCCTGGATTCTGCGCAAGTTACTGCACAGCATGGAAGACGCTGACGCCACCGAGTTCCTGATCGACAAGTTAAAGGATTCCAAAACCAATGAGGAATTCTTTATGTCGATGAAGCGCAAATAAAGTCTTGTCGACATATCAAAAAAGCCCGGTATTAGCCGGGCTTTTTTATTGCCACCAAAATGGTTTTTACTTAAATGCGCAGCCGGTCTGCACGCCCAGCTTTTTGAGTAGCATTGCCATCGGACAAAAACCGGTGAACGACGCCTGAAACATATTCACCCCCACAAAGGCGGTAAACCACAGCCAGTAAACCGAGTGCAATTGACTGAGTAACAGGCTGATCAGGATAAACAGTCCCGCAATCGTAAAGACCAGACGATCAACATTCATATACATACCTCCCGCTCTATTTCAGCTTTTCAATGCCCATCATCTTGAGAATAAACTTCTCGTGGACAGGATCCGTATCGCCCTTGCGCACTTTGCGCATAAAGTATTTTTCAAAGCCAATTTTGGCCAAGTGCACCCACTTACCCTTCTTCGCCCAGGTAACATTGCGCGGGGGAATTTGCGGCAGCGCGACAAACGCCATGCCGGTATCACCCATATCGGCCAAGCAGATGGCATTCCAGGTAGCCTGAGCAACCGGCTGCTCACCCGCAATACAAGCGCGGATGTTTTTCACCGTAGCGGCCACCATGGATTCGATCATATAGCCGGTTTTTGGCACACCGGTGGGCACCGGAGTAGGCTTCTGGGGAGCGATCGCTACGCAGACGCCCACCGCGTAGATATTCGGGTAAGTCGGATTGCGTTGCTGGTCATCCACCACCACAAACCCACGAGGATTTACCAGCCCCTCGACATCTCTGACAGCATCAATACCGGTAAAGGCAGGCAGGATCATGGAGTACTTGAATGGCAATTCATGCCGTTTTATTTCTTCGCCATCGTTATTGTGCTCTGCCACAGTCATGGAGCCATCCTCAACCTTGATGATCTTGGCATTGGTGATCCAGCTGATATGGCGATCACGGAACTCGCTTTCCATCATGCTTTTGGAGTCCCCGACGCCATCGAGTCCCATGTGGCCGACATAAGGCTCGGAAGTGATATAGGTTATTGGCACCTGGTGACGCAACTTGCGCTTGCGCAAGTCTGCATCGACGATAAAGGAAAACTCATAGGCCGGGCCAAAGCAGGAGGCTCCCTGAGCCGCTCCAATCACCACCGGGCCAGGCTCTTTGACGAAATCTTCCCATTTTTCTCTGGCGGTGACGGCATGGTCCACGTGACAGACTGACTCGGTATAACCGTTAACCGGCCCCAGGCCCTCAATCTCGTCGAAGGCAAGCCGTGGCCCGGTAGCGATGGCCAGATAGTCGTAATCCACCATCGTACCGTCAGTTAGTTCGATCTGGTTTTGTCCCGGGTGAACCTTTTTTACCCCTACCGCTGAAAATCCGATCTTTTTTCGTTTCAGGCACGGCTCAATCTCAATCACAACATCCTGGCGTTTGCGCCAATCCACCGCCACCCAGGGGTTAGATGGCACAAACTGAAATTCCGGCGAATCCGACACCACCATAATGTCGTTGTCCGCACTCAGTGCTTCCCGAAGTTCATAGGCCAGCGATACGCCACCGATGCCCGCACCCATTATCACGATTTTGGCCATGAGATATCCCTCTGTATCTGTTATAGCTACCGTTGTGTACCCGCTCCGCAATAAATGCCGTGCATGGTTTCCAGAATTGCTGCCACATTGGGGTTGGACAGGCGATAGAAGACTCGCTGTGCCTCGCGACGGGGACTGACAATGTTTTCCTCACGCAAGCGTGCCAAATGCTGCGACAGTGCTGACTGACTGAGTCCTGTCAGCTCTTCCAGCTCTGTAACCGTATGCTCACGGGTTACCAGTGCGCAAAGCACCAAGAGTCGAGCAGGGTTGGCAAGTGACTTGAGCAATGCGGAAGCCTTTGCTGCATTGGCTTGCATCATTTCCAGATCCATACTGTTATTCATAAGCGGTTCAACGTGGCAATAAATATATTAGTTGACTCTAATATGAGTCATTACTAATATTAGACATATCTAAAGTGCTGGTCAAGTAGCGAACAATCAAGGAAGCAAAACCACTATGCTTAACATGCTTTGTAAAGGAATGGTCCATCTCGCACTGAACCGTCCCAAATGGGTGGCTTGGGCGATGACAATCTCCACGCTGTTGATCATCGCCATGGCGGCGGTGCCTTCAGTTTGGCCGGAGAAATTTCCCCAGCTTCACCACATCACCGTTGATACTGATCCTGAAAACATGCTCTCCCAGGATGAACCGGTGCGAGCATTTCACCACGAAGCGAAAGAACGCTTTGGGCTCAGCGACATTGTGGTGGTGGGCATCATCAACCACCAGCACGAGCAGGGTGTGTTTAACGCTGAATCCCTGGGTCGTATTTACCAGCTGACCGAGTTTGCCAAGCGTCTGCAGTGGGACGGCGAGGGCGTTATCAGCATCGACCTGATCGCCCCATCTACCGTCGATAATATCGAGCAGGGCGGCCTCGGCAGCGTCAATTTTTCCTGGTTGATGGCATCCCCGCCCACTGACGATGCGGCTGCTCTAAAGGTACTTAAGCGTGCCCAAAACATCCCCTTTCTGAACGGCACCCTGGTTTCTGAGGACGGGCAGGCACTGGCCCTGTACCTGCCCATTACCAAAAAAGATCTGTCCTATCGGATTCGCTCGGAACTGCTTGATTTCACCAAGGACTGGGCCGCCCAGGGTGATGACGTCCACATCACCGGCCTGCCCGTGGCCGAGGACACCTTTGGTGTGGAAATGTTTATCCAGATGGCCATTTCCGCACCGCTGGCGATGTTGGTGATCTTCCTGCTGCTATGGTGGTTCTTCAAAAAACTGATTCTGGTGGTGTCGCCGATGATCATCGCCATGGTCAGCTCCCTCGCCACCATGGGACTCCTGATCGCCACCGGCAACACCATCCACATCATGAGTTCGATGATCCCGATTTTCATCATGCCGATCGCGGTGCTCGACGCGGTGCACATCCTGTCGGAATTCTTCGACCGTTACCCGGTCTACAAAGACCGCCGTAAAGCCATCGAAGAGGTGATGACCACCCTGTTTTCGCCAATGCTGTTTACCACTCTCACCACTATGGCCGGTTTCGGCTCGCTGATGCTTACGCCGATTCCTCCAGTGCAAGTCTTTGGTCTGTTTATCGCCATCGGCGTGTTCCTGGCATGGCTGTGGACCATCCTGTTTATCCCCGCCTACATCATGCTGATCGACGAAAAACGGCTGGAAGGCTACGGCCATCATGTGGGCGAAGAGGATCACAGCACTCTGGGGCGGGTACTCACGGCCACTGGTAAACTGACCACCCACAAACCCGTACTGATCCTGGCACTGACACTGGTGGCAGTGGTAGTGGCTGGTTACGGCATCAGCAAAATTGTCGTCAATGACAATCCAACCCGCTGGTTCGAGGCGAAGCACCCGATCCGGGTGGCCGATCGGGTGTTGAACGAACACTTCGGTGGCACCTATATGGCCTATCTGGAACTGGCGGCTCCGACACAGGTCGGCTCCGTAGACAAACCCGCCCTGCTGCAACAGCTGGCCACACGCCAGCACGACGGTGAAGCTATGGGCAACAGCAGCGCACCGTATCGCCAATTTGCCGATGCTATCCAGCGGCAGGACGCCACAAATGCCGACACCTTTATGGCGAGCCTCACAGAGCTGGCGGAACAGGGCATATCCAATGCCAGCGACGAGGACTACTACGCCTGGGATGACATCCAGCTGTTCCTGGAGCAACAGCAACAACGCAATGAGCTGTTTAAGCAACCCGACGTGCTGCACTGGATGGAAACGCTGCAAGCCCATTTGTTGGCCAACCCCAAGGTGGGCAAGGTCAACTCGCTGACCGATGTCGTGAAAACGGTCTATCGCGAATTGCAACTGGGCGAGCCTGAACAGTTCCGCATACCCGGCAGCGCCAATGCCGTGGCCCAAACCCTGATCACCTATCAGAACAGTCACCGCCCCCACGACCTATGGCACTTCGTGACCCCCGACTACCGTCGCACCGTGCTGTGGCTGCAACTGAGCAGTGGCGATAACAAGGACATGGAAGCGGTGATCCAGTCTCTGGACGAGTTCCTCGCTAGCAGTCCACCGCCGGTAGAAATCGACAGCCACTGGTTCGGCCTCACCTATATCAACGTGGTGTGGCAAGGCAAAATGGTATCCGGCATGCTGGAGGCCTTCCTCGGCTCCTTTGTGGTCGTGCTGATCATGATGATTGCCCTGTTCCGCTCACTGATCCTGGGCGTGCTGGCGATGATTCCGCTGGCGGTCACGGTGGGCTTGATCTACGGCATCATCGGTCTGATCGGGAAGGACTACGATATGCCAGTAGCGGTGCTGAGCGCTCTCAGTCTCGGCTTGGCGGTAGACTATGCGATTCACTTCCTGGCCCGCGCCCGCACACTGGTAGAGGAATCGGGATGCTGGCGGGATGCCGTACCAAAAATTTTTGGCGAACCGGCCCGCGCGATTTCCCGCAACGCTATCATCCTCGGTGCAGGCTTCCTGCCATTGCTGGCCGCACCCTTAGTGCCCTACCAGACCGTGGGTATTTTTATCGCATCCATTATTCTCAGCGCCGGA
>JBFICU010000052.1:0-8139 GCA_041581855.1 Porticoccus sp.
ACAATCGGCATACAGCTATCAGAAGGTGACCGTTACCTCGTTCGAACAGATTGAAGTATCCGGCGCTTCACAGACCTGATAAACATAACTGCCGGCTCCTTTAGCACCGATATTATCCGTCGCCGAACCAGTCCCAACCGGCTCAGGCGTTATTTTGACGCCATTCCGGTAAAAATCTGGAGTACCTGTATTGCCGGTCCAACTCAGATCAACATGCTGCACTCCCTTCACCTTATAGCCGGAGGCAGTAAGGACAATGCCTGTCGTGACAGGAGCAAGATCGGTGGTAGCAGAAGCCGTGTTCGAGTAACCCACCGAGTCACCATCGGTGTTGCTGAATGCCATCACCCGATAGCTGTAGGTAGTGTCGGCAGTCAACCCCGAATTAGAGTAACTGGTGGCATTGGCGCCCACAGTGGCGACCAGCGCAAAGCTGCCGCCACCGCTTGACCGTTCAATACGAAAACCGTCCTCATTATCTGAGTTATCCGCCCAGCTCAGATCAATCTGGCTATCCGAAATTGCTGTTGCAGAGAGACTGCTCGGATCTGCAGGAGGCGTAGCGACACCAGGCAAGCTCAACCCGGTAATGCCCACAACAGAGAATGCATCGACAACATCCTGAGGGTTAAAGCCAATGTCATCTGCTGCATCGACAACGCCCTGGGCACCATCACTAAAGCCAGTACTGGATGTCCAATACAGTTGATTAGCGCGGGCGAAAGCCTGGAAAGCCGTTTGGGTCGTCCAGCCAGATGTCTTGGCTAGTTCACAGAACGCCTTGTTGTAGACACCGCTTGAATAGTGGACATCCAGGCCACCGTAGTAATCCGCCACGTTGTCAATGGAGCTGCCATCGGCAGTAGGATCACACATATAGCGCAGGGCGCCACTGCTTGCCTTGAAGATATCCCAGCCAACCAGGAAATCATTGCTGCTGCGCATAAAGTATTCCGCAGCCTCGCCGGCCATATCGGAGAAGGCCTCATTGATACCGCCAGACTCGCCCGAATAGGTCAGGTTAGAGTTCTGTTCGGTGAAACCGTGACTCACTTCGTGTGAGGACACATCCAGGCTAACCAGCGGGTAGAAGGTTGAGCCGCCATCACCAAAGGTCATGGATGAACCATCCCAGAAGGCATTCTGGTAGTTGGTGCTGTAGTGCACGCGCATCGACAACTGGAAAATCAGTGGTGGCTGGCCGACATAAGCCTGATACATATTGAAGACCACACCACCGAAGTAGTGGGCATCATTCAGGGGACTGTAGGCGCCATTGATCGCTTGGTAAGTATTTTCCGGGCAGGTGTAACTAAACGCTGTGGAGCCACTGGTGCCGTGATTCAGATTCACTGTCTTCACATTGGCATTGTCCATGGTGCAGGTGGTGCCGGAATCAGCAGAGACAACATCGAGAAACCCAAAGTCACCGGAATTGCCGTCATAGCGATACTGCTTGGTCTTAGCATTACCTCCGGGGCCTGTGCCATTAACCGAGTTCAGCAGCTTGATCCGGGCGGTCAGGGTGACGCCACTGAAGTTCCGGTAGGGATAGAGGCCGATATGCCAGTTATCCCCCACCTTGGCAGGCAGAACGCACTGCTCGTTGTTGCCAGCCAAATAGGGACGACAGCTGTAGAGGCTGGTAGTGGGGTCCGCGTCCTGGCGGACATAGAGGTCGGCGTCGCCACTACCTCCGGAAATGGTGATTTCCAGCTGGGCACCTGCCGGAGCATCGGCGGGGACAGTAACGACAGGAAAATATTCCCACCGACGTTTGCTGCCGGAAACATTAGTTTGCGATAGCAATGTGCAGCCCTGACTACAACCTGGCTCAGCATGAGTCAGGCCTTCGAACTCATTAATCACTTCACCAGTGATGGCATCGACAATGAACGTCGGGCGGGTCGGTTCACCACCAGTTTCGCTATCGGCAAAAAAGGATACCGCGTAACTCAGCCTTGGTGCTCCATCAACAAGATAAATCACCAGATCACTTTTTTCATTCGCGTAAACGGGTTCCTCATTGCCAAATCCCGGACGAACCCGCGCCTGCATGGCGGACAGCGCATCCTCTTCCGTAAAAGCGGCTTGCAGGTTTTTGAGTTCTTGCGCCAGACCTCTCACTATCCGTCCATTGAGACGTGTCACCTTCCCGGAAGCATCACGACCGACAACAATCTGCTCACCCCAGACCGGCACGCCGCGCAGGGTCTGACGATAACGGGTAACCGTACCGCCCTGACCATCGTCATAGCCACGCACGACTTCCAGACGTTCATCACCGGAAAGACCCAGAGCCGAATTGAAGGCGGGGGCGTTGACATTGCCATTCCCCTGCTTGAGTTCCGTGAGTACCTGAGATGCCTGTCGCAGGTTTTGCAACTCTGCAGCACCGGCAAACGAAACAATGCATGCGAGCAGCACCCCGACAAAAATTCGATAGACATTGTTCATGGACATCATTCCCCTTTTCTCACTTAGTCCGCGCTCATAGACCAAGTGCAGCGTTATTGTGCGCTTTTGCATCTGTTTGTATCTAACTAACAAATATAACCCTATCTGCCCCGTAGCGCCTAAAGACGATAACCCACCGGTCGGTCAAAATCACCATTGGGCCGGGCAAAGCTGGAACAGCTTTTTGTCGAACCGGGGGCCCTCTCCAAATCTACCGTCACGGATAAATAAAAAACCCGGCGCAGGGCCGGGACTCCGCACAGCAGTATTAGGCCTATGGAATTAGCTCGGGATTGGCTCGCCGTATAGCGGCTCGGGGTTGCACCCCGCCGTCGCAGGCTCCGGCGCCCAAAACGACTTAGTCGTTTTGTCGAACCGGGGGCCCTCTCCAAATCTACCGTCACGGATAAATAAAAAACCCGGCGCAGGGCCGGGTTTTTTATTTATGGCGGTGAGGGAGGGATTCGAACCCTCGATAGGGGTTTAGCCTATACTCCCTTAGCAGGGGAGCGCCTTCAGCCGCTCGGCCACCTCACCAAAACTTCTTCTGATTTGTCTTTTTCTGCCTGTAATAAAAAAGCACGCAATAGCTACCTGTGGCAGTCAGTGCTGAAAATTAACAAATTTTTTGGGCTTGTAGGAAAGTACCATACCGCCTCTAAAAAAGTGGCGGCATGATAACATACCATCGCGAAAATCAAAGGAGAATTGCGTTACTCTTCGCTCGCCTTCTCTTGCTGGATGCGCTGGTAAATCTCTTCTCTATGAACGCTTACATCTTTTGGTGCATTGACGCCCAGGCGAACCTGATTGCCCTTGACGCCTAACACTGTCACGGTGACTTCATCACCGATGATAAGTGTTTCGCCGACTCTACGGGTAAGAATTAACATGGTATAGCTCCTATATACTGCCGTATTCCAGTTTGTTAACTGGCTTCCTTTATAAAACCCGGCTTTGTTTTTGTTGTTACCGGGCTCCCTTTTCAGGGCGTTACCGAACAGTTCGGCACATAAACTATACCAATCATTCCATAATCGCGTAAATAGGCGACAATTACTCTTCTCGATCCTTCTCTTCCAATTCAAAGGCACTGTGCAGTGAACGCACCGCCAATTCCAGATACTTCTCATCAATCACGACAGTGATCTTGATCTCTGAGGTGCTGATCATCTGGATGTTGATATTCTCTTTGGCCAAGGCCTCAAACATCTTCGCAGCCACACCAGCGTGGGAACGCATACCCACACCAACCAGGGCCAGCTTGGCAATACCGGCATTGGTATCCACCGCAGAGGCACCCAACTCTTCAGCAACCTTGTCCAGCACTTCCTTGGCTTTTGCGAGTTCGTTACGGTGTACCGTGAAGGTTAATGACGCCGTGTTGTCGTGCGCCACGTTCTGGACAATCACATCCACTTCAATATTGGCGCGACCAATAGAACCCAACACTTTGGAGGCAATGCCCGGTACGTCGGGAATGCCACGAATGGTCAGTTTGGCTTCGTCGCGGTTAAAGGCGATACCAGAAACAACGGGTTTTTCCATATCGTCATCATCCTCAAGGGTGATCAGGGTACCGGGGCCATCTTCAAAGCTGGACAGCACCCGCAGTGGAACTTTGTATTTGCCGGCAAACTCCACCGAGCGAATCTGTAGGACCTTTGAGCCTTGGCTGGCCATTTCCAGCATTTCCTCAAAGGTGATTTTGTCGAGGCGACGGGCATTCTGTACGACGCGGGGATCAGTGGTGTACACGCCATCCACATCAGTGTAAATCTGACATTCATCCGCTTTGAGTGCTGCAGCCAGCGCCACAGCGGTGGTATCAGAGCCACCGCGGCCCAAGGTGGTGATGTTGCCATCTTCATCCACACCCTGGAATCCAGCCACAACCACAACCCGACCTGCTGCCAGATCCTCCTGTATGCGATGGTCATCAATATCTTCGATGCGCGCTTTAGAGTGAGCACTGTCGGTAAGAATGCGAACCTGGCCACCCGTGTAGGAGCGGGCATCACAACCACGCTTTTGTAGCGCGATACACAGCAACGCAATGGTTACCTGTTCGCCGGTGGAAACCAACACGTCCATCTCTCGGGCACTGGGGTCAGCGTCAATTTGCTTCGCCAGGCCGATGAGGCGGTTGGTCTCGCCGCTCATGGCGGAAACCACCACCACCACGTCATCACCACGGTTGCGGAAGGCCTGTACTTTTTCGGCCACTGCTTCGATGCGCTCAGTGGTACCGACTGAGGTACCACCGTATTTTTGAACAATCAGGCTCATGGATTTTTACACAGAGTTGTCTGCCGGAAACGGGCGGCAATTAAACACCAAATAACCGATAAAGTTAAGAAAAATGGGGATTCGACATTAGTCCGAAAGCTTGTCTGCAACCCATTCACCAGCCGCTTTCAGTGCGGCAGGCAGTGCCGCCATATCCGTGCCACCACCCTGTGCCATATCGGGTCGGCCACCACCTTTGCCGCCGACCTGACTGGCAACGAACTGCATCAGTTCGCCCGCCTTGATGCGGCCAGTAAGATCGTTGGTGACGCCTGAAACCATGGCGACTTTGCCGTCAGCACCAGCGGCCAGCAGCACCACAGCTGAACCCAATTTGTTTTTGAGCTGATCGACGGTATCACGCAGGGATTTAGGGTCTGCGCCTTCCAGGTTGGCGACCAGTACTTTGGCACCGGACATTTCCACCGCCTGGGAGGCCAGATCGCTGCCAGCACTGCTGGCCAGCTTGCCCTTGAGTTGGGCATTCTGCTTTTCCAGTTCTTTCAGTTCGGCCCAAAGGGAGGACACTTTCTGAACGACATTTTCTGAATTGGTTTTCAGCACCCCGGCCACGTCATCGAGCTGTGCTTCCAGATTATCCAGATAGGCCAGCGCTTGCTCGCCGGTGACCGCCTCAATGCGCCGCACCCCTGAGGCGATGCCAGCTTCGCTGACAATTTTCAGCAAGCCAATGTCGCCAGTGCGGGACACGTGGGTACCACCACAGAGTTCCACAGAAAAACCGTCGCCCATGGTCAGCACACGCACTTCGTCGCCATACTTTTCACCAAACAACGCCATGGCGCCCTTTTCCCGGGCGGCATCCATGTCGCAGACATCGGTTTGCACCGGGGTATTGCGACGAATCTCACCGTTGACCCGCTGCTCAATGGCTTTCAATTGTTCCGGCTTCACAGCCTCGAAATGACTGAAGTCGAAGCGCAGTCGCTTGCTATCCACCAAGGAGCCTTTCTGGCTGACATGGTCGCCGAGGATTTCCCGCAGGGCTGCGTGCAACAAGTGTGTCGCGGAGTGATTGAGCGCAGTCGCGGTGCGCACAGAAGCATCGACCTCGGCATTCAATTGCTGCCCCACACACAACGAGCCGGACAGCACCTTGCCAATATGCAAATATTGCGCGCCCTGTTTCTGGCAGTCGCGCACTTCAAACTCTAGGCCATCGCTGCGCAGATAGCCACAATCACCCGCCTGACCGCCGGACTCCGCATAAAATGGGGTCTGATCCAGCACCACCACGGCCTCATCACCAGCATTGAGGCTGTTGACTTGCTCACCGTCTTTTAGCAGGGCGACAATCGTTCCCTGACCACCAATGCCGTCATAACCGGTAAAGGTAGTTGCCCCTTCCAGTTGTAGCTGATGGGTGTAATCCACTTTGAAAGCACCTGCCGCGCGGGCACGCTGACGTTGTTCTGCCATGGCACTTTCATAGCCCGCCATATCCAGGGACAACCCGCGCTCACGGGCAATATCATTGGTCAGGTCAACTGGAAAACCATAGGTGTCGTAAAGGGTGAAGATTACATCCCCGGAAATGACATCGCCTTGCAACTCATCCAGGGCAACGTTGAGCAATGCCATACCATTGTCGAGGGTTTTGGCAAACTGCTGCTCCTCGGCCAACAACACTTTTTCCACCTGCGCCTGGGCCTGTTTCAACTCCGGGTAGGCATCCCCCATCTCCGCAACCAGCGCTTTCACCAGTTTGTGGAAAAATGCCTGGTTCTGACCGAGCTTGTGACCGTGGCGGATGGCACGGCGAATAATGCGGCGCAGGACATAGCCGCGTCCTTCGTTGGAGGGCAACACACCGTCAACAATCAGGAAACTGCAGGAGCGGATGTGATCGGCAATCACCCGCAATGATTTGTTTTCCAGGTCGTCGGTGCCCGTTACTTTCGCAGCGGCCTTCAGCAATGCCTGGAACAGGTCGATCTCGTAGTTGCTGTGTACGCCCTGCATCACGGCGGCAATGCGCTCCAGCCCCATGCCGGTATCTATGGAGGGCTTCGGCAGCGCCGTCATAGCACCATCGGCACTGCGCTCGAATTGCATGAACACCAGATTCCAGATTTCGATGTAGCGATCCAGGTCGTCGTTTTCACTGCCGGGCGGACCGCCGGGCACATCCGGGCCATGATCGTAAAAAATTTCCGAACTCGGGCCACAGGGGCCGGTTTCACCCATCTGCCAGAAGTTATCTTCGTCCAGGCGGGAGAAGCGCTCGGCGCTGACGCCGATTTCCTTGATCCAGATATCCGCCGCTTCGTCATCGGAAATATGCACGGTCACCCACAGCCGCTCTTCCGGCAGTTGCATCACCTGGGTGAGAAACTCCCAGGCGAAACGGATGGCGTCACGTTTGAAGTAGTCGCCGAAACTGAAATTGCCAAGCATTTCAAAGAAGGTGTGATGCCGGGCGGTATAACCGACATTTTCCAGGTCATTGTGCTTGCCGCCGGCGCGCACGCAACGCTGGGAAGATGCCGCGCGGCTATAGGGACGTTTTTCGGCCCCCAGGAACACATCCTTGAATTGCACCATCCCCGCATTGGTAAACAGCAGCGTGGGGTCGTTGCCCGGCACGAGGCTGCTGCTGGGCACAATGGTATGGCCCTGACTTTCAAAATACGTCAGGAAGGCATCGCGAATGTCGGCACTTTTCATAAACAATCAATTTCCATGACCTGCATCCAGGTCCGTTTGCAACATGAGGTTGGGGTTGGAATCAAAATCCCAGGCTTTCCTCGGAGAATTTCTTGTTACCGAGGATGTGCAGGTGGAGATGAAACACGGTCTGGCCCACACCGGCACCATTGTTGATCACTACCCGGAAGGCCTCATCAACACCGGCCTGGCGGGCAATATCACCCACCGCCAACATCAGGTGTCCGAGGATCGCTTTGTCCTCAGCAGTGGCATCCACCAAGCGCGGAATCGGCTTGCGGGGGATCACCAACAGGTGCGTCGGCGCCTTGGGCGCGATATCGCGAATGGCAATGCAGTGCTCATCTTCGTAGACGATATCTGCAGGGATCTCACCATTGATGATCCGGGTAAACAGGGTTTCTTCTGCCATGGCAGTCAATGCCTCTGATTAATGGTCGTTGCCAAGCTTTTCATCGACAGTCAGCTGTCTGGCCTCTGTCTCCAACATTACCGGAATACCGTCGCGGATCGGGTAGGCCAAACCACTGGCTCGGCAGATCAGCTCGTCATTTTCCTTATCATATTCCAGTGGCGCCTTACTCACCGGGCACACCAGAATACTCAGCAGTTTTTTGTCAATCATCACAGCCCTTCGGAAGAGTGATTCCAGAGGGGGAAGTTTAAGGGAAAGGCGGCGTTGTGGCCACGCCTGGGATTAAGGAC
>JBFICU010000053.1:0-8083 GCA_041581855.1 Porticoccus sp.
TCGATTTTCCTGCACCATTAACACCCAGAATAGCAATTGTGGTTCCCGGCTTAACGCCTAAGCTGACAACTTCGCTGTTGGAAAAAAATGCAGCTTCTTTAAGTCGCAATCCACTTTGCCCACGACGCTCTCTTCTGTGTCTGGTCAGAACATATGGACGGGTATCAAGGAAGGATTTTATTTTTTCTTCAGCGACGCTGGCATTAAGCCGGTATTCATAAATGCGACCTAGATGCCGCAATGGTTGCATCAATAAATTAACCACCCCGAGAGCGGCAACAACAGTACCTGGCGTCGCCTGGTTACTAGACATTAACAAGGCTCCAACAATCAGAACCATTGAAGATGCCAATACCGTGCTCCCTTCTGTAATCGCTCGTAATAAGCCAATTGCTCTTGCACGGTCGAACATCGCCGCCATAAGCCTTTCACTTTGACGTTTTACCCGATTCTTTTCCCGCTGACGCTGGCCAAATACTTTCACTGTTGCCAGTGAGGACACTTTTTCATTGATGTTGTTAGCTAGAAAGGATCGTTTTCGCCTGGCTTCTACAAACGTATAACGGAGCTTTTTACCGGTACTAAACGAAAGTAATGCGCTGACCAGAACAATCAGAGTAACGCTGAACCCCAGAATGAAATTGATATAACAAAGCACGCTGAGGGCGGTGACGAGATTGACGCCAGCTACAATCAGCCGAGACAAACCCAAGCTGATCCACTGGCGTAATGCACTGAGATCAGTAGCAAAACGAAGGCTGATAGCCCCTTTACTCTGTTGTTCGAGTTTTCTCAGGTCTCCATTGCAGTACTTAGCAAACATTTTAATTCTCAGCTCATGAACATAATCCTGTCCGATGCACTCAGAATCGAGCCGTTCACGAAACCCAAGCCAGGAGACCACTGCGGCTGCAGAGAGAAATCCAAGCGAGGTATACCACAGGCTTATGGCGGGAGAAGCCGAACTATCGAGGTAATTATCAAAGGTTGATTTGATCAGAAGCGTGATGGCTACCGTCACCAGTGCCTGCAAAAAACCATTACCGACTAAACGTAGAAGAAGACCTCTGCGTTTAACCGATATAACAGGTGGAAGTTTCACGGCAGGTTGGAAACACTGACATCCTGCCTGGATATCAGCTTCAGGAGTTGATCATAGAACGCAGCAGAGCCTAACTCCTCTTTGCTAAATACCGGCAACGGCGTCAACCGTTTCGTTTCTTCCAGCACTAAAGGTGATGCGGTAAGGGCGCCACTTATACCTAACAGGGGTAAATCATGCGATTGTATCCATTCCACAGCTGATTTAACGCTAAGCGCCTCAGCAGAGGCAAAGAACACACCATCAACCATTGAATGAAAAAATTTGCTTTCGAGCAGTGCAGCTGTTTCTGTCTGGAGGATGCCATCAGCAATTTCGAGCAGGATAATATCGACATCATGGTGGGCTAGATAATCGATTTGCCTATGCATGATGGACTCAACTTTGAACGCATCTGCTTTATAGGTTGAAGCCAACCCCATATCTGTAAAATCGACCACTGGATACGCCCCGGCGTCTCTCATCTTCCAATAATCCAGACCAGCACCTGTACCGGTTACCTTGGCGGCCCCCACAGAGAGTCCCGCCTTAATCAAACCCCTGGCCATGTATGCCATTGTGGTTGTCTTGCCACCATTCATGGAGCTACCGACTACAGCTAACACCGTGGGCCTGTGTGACCCAGAGGTAGTGTGGGGTAATTGCCAGTCCTTCAGGTTAAGAATCTGTTTTTCGTGGTTCGCCAGAAACCCTAGAGGTGTAATTCGAGTGGCACTTCTCATGCCTGTATGCTTTGCATCCACTTTGCTGGCAATACCACCAGCGGCTACCAGTGAACAGGGTTCCAATCGCTCTGGAATGTGAGCTAAAAACTGGTCTGGCGCATAACGGTTGCCATAACTGACAATGATTTCATCACCGACGAATAAGTGAGCGCGCCTGCCGCAGGGCAGCTCAAGGCGTTGATGCTGCCCCAATTTATCAACCCGCGCGAGGATCACGTCTCCAGCATGGGGCTTGATATCATCAGTGGCCAAGTAGTGGAAATGTTCAATCGGCAAATTACGTGTCACAAAAGAGCGTTTAGCTGTGGTTAATCGCTTGCCTATGAGCTTCGAGGCGCTTGTAGAGATAACCTTACTTGTCGGGATACTGGGTATGTTCATTCTGTCGTTCCACAAACGAAAAAGGTTAAAGTTCCATTCAGGCAAGTCCCAAAGGAAGGGTGTTATGAATTGCACTAAATGCAAACTGAATACTAATAATTGAATCTTAAGAGAACATTAACGCGGCCGAATTGGCTGGGTTCACAAAATGAACAATCTTACGAAAATGAAGTGCTCAGCAACTGCTGCGATTGAATATCAATTGCTGTGGTGAAAGACCGATCAGGGGAAGAACAACGCCTGCACGAAAGCAGGCGTTGTGTTAGGAACCATTATTGGGTGTGTAAATCCCTGAAGAGATCAGGATCGGCATACCGCTCTTTTGGATCATAGCTGGTGTAAGTGCCAAATATCTGACCCCAGACATTTTTCGCAGAACAGTGGTAATAACGGGCATGCATTGCTTTCGCTGCGTCCCGACAGCGCCCTTCTGTTAGGTAGCCGCTACCCTCCAGAGTCGAATGCTCGTCAAACGGACTCTGTTTTATCATCAAGTCGTATCGGGGGTAAAACACATAGGCGATGACCAATATCAGGATGACCAACAATCCTTTCATACGAATCCCTCCTGTTTCAATTTTGTCCAGTATATCGCCGTCACCGCAGCTTCTCTCAGAGCCGTGAATCCTTCAACCGGAACCAAATCACAAACATGGCAATGAAACAGGCCAAGGCGCCGACTTCAAACGCCAACAGTGAACGATAGTCCCACACTACACCTCCCAACCAGGACCCGATGGCGCCACCCAAGCCAAGGCAGAAAGCGCTGTAGAGTGCCTGAGCCTTGCCCTGGTTGCCGGGTTCAAACAGGCGCCGAATACAGTCAATACCCGCCGCGTGATAAGCACCAAAGGTAAAGGCGTGAAAACTTTGTGCGATCACCAACAATACTAGATATTGGGGGTAATAACCGATCAGCAACCACCTGATGGTGGCGAGAAACAGGCAAGCCGCCATGATCCCCCTCACACCAAACCGGGGCAACAAGCGATGCATCACCATAAACAGTGCTACCTCCGCTACCACACCGACTGACCAGAGCACCCCGATCATGCCTCGGCTATAGTGCTGGGACTCCATGTAGAGACTGAAAAAACTGTAATAGATCCCATGAGATAGCTGCATCAACATACCTGCAACAAAAAACGCCATGATCACAGGCTGCTTCAATACCTTAAGAAAACGTTGGGAAGGAAGCTGATGGCGCTGACGACGGGGGCTGGGCACCACCAGGCTGGTGATAAAAATAGCTGCCAATAACAAAAAACCGATTACTGGCAAGCCATCGATACTGTGCCGGTCAAACCACGCGCCACTACCGAGTACAAAGATAATAAATCCGATGGAGCCCCAGAGACGCACGCGACTATAGTTTTCCGGTGTTTCTCTCAGGAAACTGGTGGTAACCACCTCCTGTTGTGGCAGCACCGCATTCCAGAAAAAGGAGTAACCCACCATCACAAAGGCCACCACCCAGAACTGTTGGCTGATGAATATCCCTGCAAAACACAAGCAAGATAGCAAAGCCCCGAGACGGATAATGACCAGCCGCTTTCCGGTGTGGTCAGCTAGCCAGCCCCACAGGTTGGGTGCGACAATTTTGGTAACCATTGGCAGCGCCAGCAGCAAGCCAATATCTGCTGCGGAAAAGCCCAGGGATTTAAGGTAAAGAGACCAGTAGGGAAACAGCGCGCCCAGCAGACCAAAAAAACTGAAGTAGAACGCCGATAAGCGCCAGTAAGGAACCGGCTCAGGAGCATTCTGTGGCACGAAAAATCAGCTATCCTGGCCGGCGGGGATCGGATTCAGTCCGGTATTGACGTCGAGGTTCTGCGCGCGATGACGTAAAAGGTGATCCATCAGGGTAATGGCCAGCATCGCTTCAGCGATGGGTGTGGCGCGAATACCGACACAGGGATCATGGCGACCCGTAGTGACCACCTCAATGATATTGCCGTGGACATCAACAGACTTGCCGGGAATGCGCAGGCTACTGGTAGGCTTAAGTGCCAAGTGAGCAACGATGGTCTGACCGGAGGAAATACCACCGAGCACACCGCCGGCATTATTGGATAGAAACCCCTCTGGCGTGATTTCATCGCGATGCTCTGTGCCCTTTTGCGCCACAGAGTCAAAGCCCGCGCCAATTTCCACGCCTTTAACGGCATTGATGCTCATAAGGCTGTGGGCAATTTCCGCATCGAGACGATCAAAGACAGGTTCACCCAGTCCCGGGGGCACATTGGTGGCCAGAACCGTGATTTTGGCCCCGACGGAATCGCCATCCTTGAGTAGTTGCTGCATGTAGGTTTCCATCTCTGCCACCTTGTTCGGGTCAGGACAGAAAAACGGGTTATTTTCCACTTCGTCCAGCAAGACCTGCTCGGCCTTGATGGGACCGAGTTGTGACAAATAGCCACGGATCTCAATGCCCGCGACAGCTTTCAGGTATTTTTTGGCAATGGCGCCGGCGGCAACCCGCATGGCAGTCTCACGAGCAGAGGACCGGCCGCCGCCGCGGTAATCACGAATGCCGTATTTCTGGAAATAGGTGTAGTCCGCGTGTGCGGGACGAAACTGATCTTTGATATTGGAATAGTCCTTGGAACGCTGATCAGTATTTTCAATCAACAACCCAATCGGGCAGCCGGTGGTTTTGCCTTCAAAAACACCGGAGAGAATTTTTACCTGATCCTCTTCACGCCGCTGGGTAGTGTAACGAGACTGACCTGGCTTGCGACGATCCAGATCGTGCTGCATGTCTTCAGCAGACAAATCCAGCCCGGGGGGGCAACCATCCACAATACAACCCAATGCCGGACCGTGGCTTTCGCCAAAGGTGGTGACGGTGAAAAGTTTGCCTATGGAGTTACCGGACATAATGATTCCACTGTTATCGAGTAGACGCCCCCTGAGCACCTAGAAGGTATCAGGGCTAAGCCTCACAAAGAGGCGAATTTTATACGATGATCCCGGCGATGTCTCACACCGCACCAAACATGGTGCGGCAATCTCGCAGTTGTTGGGCTGTAAGCAGAAATACGCCATGACCGCCCCGCTCAAATTCGAGCCACAGAAAAGGCACTTCCGGATAGGCTTCTTCCAATGCTACCCAGGAATTGCCGACCTCAACAATCAGTACACCCTGTTCCGTAAGATGATCAGGCGCTTCTGACAGCAGGCGACGGGTGAAATCCAGTCCGTCCAGACCTGACGCCAAACCAATTTCAGGTTCATGGTGGTATTCCGCTGGCATGTCTGCCAAATCTTCGGCATCAACATAAGGAGGGTTGGATACGATAAGGTCGAAACGTTGCTGTTGGAGGCCATTGAACAGGTCCGACTCCAGTATTTCAACACGATCTTCCAGTTCATAGCGTGCGATATTCTGACTGGCCACCGCCAAAGCTTCTGTAGAAATGTCGCTCAGGGTGACATGGGCTTCCGGCAGATAGAGCGCACAGGCAATTCCAATACAGCCGCTGCCGGTACACAGATCCAAAATGGTCTGCGGCGCGTCAGATAACCAGGGGGCAAACTCAGACTCAATCAATTCAGCGATGGGTGAACGGGGCACTAACACGCGCTCATCCACATGAAACGGTATACCCGCAAACCAGGCTTCACCAGTGAGGTAGGCGGCAGGTACCCTTTCTTTGATCCGCCGTTCAAAGAGTGCTGCAATCACGTACTGTTCCACTTCCGTGAGCTGCCGTTCCTGAACAGAGGCGTCCACATCCCAAGGTAGCGACAGAGCGTATAGCACCAAGGACAATGACTCATCCCAGGCGTTGTCCGTGCCATGACCAAAATAGAGACCGGCTGCCTCGAAAAACTCGGCACCCAGGTGGATGGCATCCCCTACCGTTGTCATGTGTTCCAGCTCTTTTTTCATGGCCGCATTGTACCCGTCGACACCATAAATGGCTTTACGTTTCTGGATGGCTGACGTAGGGTTATGCACCAAATTTGTAACATCCGAGTCCGAGACAAATTGTGAATATTGCCGACTGCTATACCCAGATCATTGAGTCCACCGGAGAAGATATTTCGCGCCCAGGACTGCTGGACACGCCCCAAAGAGCCGCCAAGGCCTTCGAATTTCTGACCCGTGGCTATCACCAGAACCTGGACGACGTCATCAATGGTGCGCTGTTCCCGTCAGATGCCAATGAAATGGTGATCGTCAAGGACATCGAACTGTATTCGATGTGTGAACATCACCTGCTCCCCTTTATCGGGAAATGCCATGTGGCGTATATCCCTGACGGGGTAGTCCTGGGGCTCTCGAAAGTAGCACGGATTGTCGACATGTTTGCGCGCAGGCTGCAGATTCAGGAAACACTGGTCACCCAGATCGCCAGCACTATCGAGTCAGTCACGGGTGCTCAGGGCGTAGCGGTCATCATTGAAGCCAAACACATGTGCATGATGATGCGCGGTGTGGAAAAACAGAATTCGGTGATGAAAACCTCGGCCATGCTTGGGGCGTTCAGAAAGGACCAGGCAACCCGTAACGAATTTCTGTCACTGATAGGCTGTTGAGCAACCTCTCAGGGATGTGCGATCCACTTCAATTCGGCGACGCCGCGCCCAAAGGCGAGCGCATCTAAACAGGCAAGGGTACTTGTAGACATTGACCAGCCAAGGCCTGGCTGGTCGGTGAGATATTCAAGCATTTTACCGATCAATGGCTGGTGGCTGAGCAGTAACAGAGACTGCACCTCAAGCCTGTCGACGCAACGCTCCACAGCACCCACACTGCTTTCGGAGCGCAACACATCCTCGAACAGCAACTCTCCCTGATAACTCAGTACGTCACTGAGGACCTTCAAAGTTTGACGCGCGCGAAGTACCGGGCTGCATATGATCAGTTCAACGCTCTGTAATGCCGCAATGTGACGACCAGCCACTTCTCGTGTTTCTAACTCACCCCTGAGGGACAGGGAGCGTTCGCCACACGCTTCGTCGTAGGGCGCATCGCCATGGCGCAATAGATAGATCAGCACCTTAAGGGCTAGGCCTTATCAGCTTCCTGATCACCAGCATCATTACCAGTGTGATGCTGCGGCGTCACAAATGAAGGGACATCATCAGAGCTAGCCACTTCGGTAGTCATGGGTTGGGGCGTAATATCCGTTTCTGTTTCTTCTGCCACCAACTCGGTTTCTGGCCAGTCGGCAAAAGGGAAGGGTTTTTCTTCACTGTTATAGGTAATAAACAGAAAAGCCTGAAAGGCCCATTTAGCCGTACCCTGCCCCAACTCAAGAAGCTGTTGGTTTGGCTTGCCGGTGACCAGAACCAGAACGAACTGGAGTAGTGCCACACAGAGAATGACTAGTCTGGCAAGACCTAGCAACAGGGCAAAGAGAATCATGTACAACAGGCGGATCCAGGTATCACCATTAAGCAGGTTAGCTTTTGTATCCTCATTCATGGCCGTCACTCCGCTATAAATTCCACATCCGTGCTCTGCTCCGCCAGCATTAAAGCACTCAACACTTCACTGACGGGGCGATGATTAAACATTGTTTCATAAAGGGCGCTGACCAGCGGCATGTAGATACCCAACTGCTCTGCTTCTTCCTTGATGATTCTGGTGGTATTAATGCCCTCGGCCACCTGCCCGACTTTCGCCGTAGCTTCCTCCAGGCTAGCACCCTCGCCGAGAGCATAACCCACTTGAAAATTACGACTCAGGGGAGAAGTGCAGGTGACAAACAGGTCACCTACTCCGCTGAGGCCGAGAAAGGTCATGGGGTTGGCACCAAGCTTGGCGGCAAAACGGCTCATCTCAGCGAGACTTCGGGTAATCAGTACACTGACTGTATTCTGGCCCATCTGCATGGCAGCAGCCATGCCGGCGGCAATCGCA
>JBFICU010000054.1:0-7999 GCA_041581855.1 Porticoccus sp.
TGATGAGCCGAGTGGGTGTTGAGGCGGTGAATATTCCTGGCGGTGAGCTCTACACCTCCATGCAGACGGGCGTCATCGATGCTACCGAATGGGTTGGCCCCTACAATGACCTGGCATTTGGGTTTCACCAGGTGGCGAAATACTACTATTACCCTGGCTGGCATGAACCGGGTCCGACCCTTGAGCTGATTGTTAACAAGCAGGCCTATGAATCGCTTCCGGCTGATTTACAGGCCATTGTGGAAGGTGCGGCGCGCGCAGTGAATCAGGATATGCTCGATGATTACACGGCTCGCAACAATGCGGCCCTCAATGAGCTGATTAATACCCATGGTGTGGAGCTGCGTCAGCTGCCGGATGAAGTGCTGGCTGAATTGAACCGGGTAACGGATCAGGTACTTGAGGAGCTGGCCGCAGCCGATCCTCAATTCAAGAAAGTGTACGAGTCCCAGAATGCGTTTAAGACTCAGGCGATGCAATACCACAAAATTTCAGAAGAAGCCTATTATCGCGCGCGCGAGCTGAAATAAATCCACTTAAAAGGAGTCTCTGTGTTACAGGGGCTCCTTGAAATTTTCCTGTTCCGGCTCACTATCGAAATGCTCCTGAAAGGCCACAATACTGTCCGAGGCTTTGCGCAGAGTGCTGAACTCAGCAATATGGAACAGCGCCTCCCCTTCGTTCACCAGCGGAATTTGTGAGGCAGCGATGACGATGCCATCACTACGGGATTTCAGGGGTTTTTCCGGACCACCAAAGGGCGATGCCAGGTTGGCAAGTAACTGTCCTTCCTTTACGCGCTGACCCAATTTAATTTTGGTGATAACAATACCGTCTCGCTCAGCGCGGAGCCAGTAGCTGCGCTGCGCTTTGACGGGAACCAGCTTGCGTGGCCTATTGTCAGCCTTTGCCGGGGCCAACATGCTGAGATGGCGCATGACCGCAAGAATACCCCGCAACCCTGCACGTATGGATGGTTCGTCAAAACGAAGTGCTTCTCCGGCCTCGTAAAGAATTGCCGGTATGCCCAATTCACTGGCCGCGGCCCGAAATGAACCGTCACGCACTTTGGCTTCCATGATGACGGGTGCGCCAAAGGCTTCGGCCATACCTAGCGCCACAGGGTCGTCTAGATCGCCACGAACCTGTGGGAGATTTTTGCGATGAATAGCCCCGGTGTGGAGGTCGATGACATGGGTGGATTGGCTGAGAAGTTCGGAGTGTATGAGGTGTGCCAGCCGATTGCCCAGTGGGCCACGGGGGGAGCCAGGAAAACAGCGGTTCAGGTCGCGGCGGTCAGGTAAATAGCGGGATTGTTGGAGGAAGCCAAACATATTCACGATAGGAACAATCAACAATGTACCTTTCAAGCGGCGAAGTAAGCGTTTACCAGTAATACGCCGGCAAATTTCAATGCCGTTGATTTCATCACCGTGGATGGCGGCACAAACCAGTAATACCGGTCCCGGGCGACGACTGTGGATCACTTCAACGGGCAAGTCTACCGGAGTATCGGTGTAAAGTCTGGCAGCGGGAATGGAGATGAGTCGGGTCTCCCCCGGGTTGACCAAGGTACCGGCCAGCTTGAAGGGTTCCCTGCTCATAATGTCATCCTTTGCCCCGAGTTTGTGTTCGTGATTGGCGGGCATTTTTCTCCATGAAGGCGATGATGGAGCCCGCCACATCCTTGCCGGTGGCGGCCTCTATGCCCTCCAGCCCTGGAGAGGAATTTACCTCCATCACCAGTGGTCCGTGATTGGAGCGAAGAATGTCCACTCCGGCCACGTTAAGGCCCATGGTTTTAGCTGCGCGGAGGGCGGTGGCGCGCTCCGCGGGCGACAGCCGAACAAGTGACGCTGTGCCACCGCGGTGCAGATTTGAGCGGAATTCACCGGGGGCAGCTTGTCTTTGCATGGCAGCGACCACTTTGTCACCGATCACAAAACAACGGATATCCGCACCACCGGATTCACCAATATATTCCTGCACCATGATGTCGGCCTTAAGCCCCATAAAGGCCTCGATGACACTTTCTGCGGCCTTGCGGGTTTCCGCGAGTACCACGCCGATGCCCTGAGTGCCTTCCAGCAGTTTTACCACAAGTGGTGGTCCGCCGACCATGTCAATCAGGTCGGGAATATCACTGGGTTTGTTGGCGTAGCCGGTCACCGGCAGGCCTATCCCTTTGCGGGACAGCAACTGCAGGGAACGCAGTTTGTCCCGGGAACGGGTGATGGCCACTGATTCGTTGAGTGGGTAGACACCCATCATTTCAAACTGTCTCAATACAGCAGATCCGTAGGTTGTCACCGAGGCGCCAATTCGGGGAATGACAACATCGAAGGCAGGCAGCTCAACCCCTTTGACGTGGATGCTGGGGTTCTGGATATTGATGTTCATGTAGCATTTCAGCACATCAATGATCCTGACTTCGTGTCCCCTTTCCAGGGCGGCTTCCTTGAGCCGTCGAGTGGAATAGAGCTCCGGATTGCGCGACAGAATGGCAATTCTCATTTAAGTTTTCCGCATAGATAGGATCTGCTGGGGTCGACGTGAAATCGATCGGCGATTGCCGCGCGACCCAACAGCATCCTGAATTTCATGGTATCCCTGTTGGTCAAGGTCATTTCTATAGGCCAGGATTCCCCGCCAAGTAGCGCGTTGGTTTGAATGACAAGCCGTCGTTCCTGGTGGCCTCCGGAATCAGTGACGACTCGCTCATCCACAACGGGTGCCGCGCAGCAAAGACTCTGTGTGGTTTGTTGTAAGGGGTGGACCCAGATTCGCACCCAAGGAGCGCCCTGTTCCGTGAAAGGTTCCAGGTGGTGGGCATGCAGGCAGGAAGTGCGGGCGCCAGTATCCACCTTAGCCTTGATTCGGGCAATACCTAGCTCGGGTAAAGCCAGCCATTCTCGCCAGCCAATCAGCAGTGGCATTTTATATCCTCAATCGGGTCCGAAAGTGACAGCAATCAATCTCGGGATAGTTTTTTTAGAAAAACAGAGATTTCCCGTTCCGTCTGCTTGTCACCAGCACGGATGGCTTTTTCAAGCCCGGTGGTAAAGATTTGGCGGGCCTGATCGAATTGGTTCTGCTTCATCAGAGTGCGACCGAGCAATTTATAGGCAGCAGAGTAGTTAGGATCGAATGCCAGGCACAATTGCAGGTGCGGAATGGCTTCCTCATAACGGCGTTCATTGAAATAAGCGCTCCCCAGCCCAAAGCGCAGCATAGCCGAATCTTTTCCCTGGGCCAGCATGGTTTCTAGGTTGTCGATCAAGGACATGGCAGCGATAAGCCTATTAGCAAACGGGGCAATCGTCGCGCTCATAGAATGAAGGAGCGGTGGTGAACGGCACAGAACAGAGAGCCTGGTTTCCCATCTTGATCCTTCAGCGCCGCCAGAACATGGGTGTAAAGAGTACCAGCACTGTAAAGATTTCCAGGCGACCAATGATCATGGCCGCTGATAGGAGCCATTTTGCAACACTGTTGATTTCACCGTAGTGGGCGGCGGCTTCGCCGAGTCCGGGCCCCATATTATTGAGCGCCGCAGCGGTGGAAGACCAGGCGGTTAGATAATCCAACCCCGTGAGCTGCAGCAACAAGACTAGAAGATAAAAAATGGCCAGATAGACACCAAAAAATGCCCAGACGCTGTCGGCCACCCTTTCCGGGACTGTGCGATTACGCAGCTTGATGGGAAAAACTGCACTGGGGTGTATCAGACGATAGATTTCCCGCAGGGATTGTTTGGCGAGAATCAGCATGCGGCCTACTTTGATACCACCACCAGTTGAACCGGCACAGGCACCAAAAAAGGACATCACAATAAGAAACACCGGTAAGAAGGTGGGCCATTCACTGAAATTGTCGGTTGCGAAACCGGTACTGGTCATAATGGAGACCAGGTGGAAGCTGCCATGCAGCAAACTGTCGGAGAGTGACATCGTCTTGGTGAAGTAGAGGTATCCGCAAGTAATCACACTGGCACCAAACAACACAGTTAGATACATTTTGGATTCGGAATTGCGCCAGTAGTGCACCACGCTGCCCTTGACCCACGCATAGTAGTGAAGACCAAAACTGAGGCCTGAAATGGCCATGAAGAAAATGGACAGGATCATAATAGTGGGGCTATTAAAATAACCGATGCTGGCATCGTAGTTGGCGAAGCCGCCGGTGGCGATGGTGGAGAAGGCGTGAGTGATGGCATCAAAAACGTTCATCCCCGCCAGCCAATAGCTGAAGGAACAAGCTACTGTCAGTGACAGGTAGATAGTAAACAACGCCTTGGCAGTCTGAGTGATGCGCGGTGTCATTTTGGCATCTTTCACCGGCCCCGGGGTTTCAGCTTTATAGAGCTGCATACCACCAACGCCGAGCATCGGCATGATGGCGATGGCGATCACGACAATCCCGATACCCCCCAGCCAGTGCAGTTGCTGGCGGTAATAGAGAATGGATTTTGGCAGGTCATCGAGGCCGCTGATGACCGTTGCTCCGGTGGTGGTCAGTCCGGAAATAGATTCAAATACGGCGTCTGTAAAGTGCAGATGAATGGCATCCACCAGTACAAAGGGCAAGGCCCCCACCAGACTTAGTACTGTCCAGAAAAGGGTGGTGATCAGGAAGCCGTCTCGGGTGCGCAAATCACCTTTAACCCTACTGTAAGGCAGCCACAACAGCATGCCCAAAGAAAAGGTGATGGCAAAGGACAGGAAAAAGGACTCATGGGTGCTCTCGCCATACAGGCTGGCAATCAGCATGGGCGTCAGTAGCGTCAGGCTGAAAATCATCAACATCAGCCCGAGAATTTTTGAAATGATCTTGAATTGCATCGCTGTGACAGAGGCCGCTAGAAAAAGGTAAAGCCGACGGAAAATAGTTTTTCAACTTCCCGAGTGCGGCGTTTGTCCACCACAAACACGATGGCGTGGTCATTGTTCTCGACCACAGTATCATGGTGGGCAATCAATACCTCTCCGCCACGTACCAATGCCGCCAGTGTGACACCGGGCGGCGCCTTGATTTCCTCTATGGCTCGACTGACTACTTTGGAGGTTTTGCTGTCGCCGTGGACAATGATTTCCATGGCTTCTGCTGCACCTCGGCGTAGTGAGTGAGCGCTCACAGTGTCGCCACGTCTTACATGGCTCAATAGGGTGCTGGTGGTGGCCTGCTGAGGCGAGATGGCAATGTCAATTTCACCCCCTTGCACCAGATCTGCATAAACGGGGTTGTTAATCAGCGTCATGACCTTGGTAGCGCCTAGGCGCTTGGCCAGTAAAGAGGCCATGATATTGACTTCATCGTCATTGGTCAGCGCCAGGAATACATCGGTTTTTTCAATGTTTTCTTCCAGTAACAGCTCCTGATCTGTGGCCGAACCGTTGAGGACTATTGTTTTGTTGAGACGTTCGGAAATGTACTGGCAACGTTCCACGTTGTGCTCAATGATCTTGATGTTGTAACGGTCTTCCAGCGCTTTGGCCAAGCGATAGCCGATATTGCCACCGCCCGCGATGACCAGTCGATGATAGGGCTTTTCCAGATGGCGTAATTCACCCATGACTTTACGGATGTTCTTTTTCGCCGCGATGAAGAAGACTTCGTCGTTCTCCTCAATGACAGTGTTGCCCTCTGGAAAGATAGGACGGTCGCGGCGGAAAATAGCTGCGACCCGTGCATCTACATTAGGCATGTGCTGTCGCAGAAAGCGCAGTTCCTGACCTACCAATGGACCACCTTTAATGGCGCGCACCGCTACTAGCTGGGCGAGACCATCTGCGAAGTCCAGCACCTGCAAGGCCCCGGGTTGCTCCACCAATCGGTAAATATAGTCTGTGACCACCTGTTCCGGGGTGATCATGAAGTCCACCGGAAAATTGGCTTCGTTGAACAGGCGTTCTGGCAGGTTGCCAGTGGTGTAGGCGCGGTTGCGGATGCGGGCGATCTTGGTGGGAGTGCGGAACAGTGTGTAGGCTACCTGACAGGCGGCCATATTAATTTCATCGCTATTGGTCACAGCCACCAGCATATCCGCATCTTCAATGCCGGCTCGTAGCAGTACATCTGGATGGGATGCCATGCCTTGTACAGTGCGGATATCGAGTCGGTCCTGAAGTTCGCGCAGCCGACGTTCATCAAGGTCGATGACAGAGATATCGTTGGCTTCTCCTGCGAGGTGTTCGGCCAGTGTGCCGCCGACTTGTCCGGCACCGGTAATGACGATTTTCATAGCAGACAGTTCTGTTCAGTTGGTTAAACCACCTGACACCCGCAACTGAGGGTGATTGTTAATTAAGATGTAGCCGTCTTTTTCAACAGGGCGAAGTAAAAGCCATCGTGGCCCTGTGACTGTGGCAGTAACTGCCGTCCCATCGAAGTCGCTTTTCCTGCCTCTGTAGGAACAGTTTCAACGGTAACTCCGGCTGTGAGCTGCATAAAGTTCTCTATAACCTCGTCGTTTTCCTGAGGTAGAACCGAGCAGGTGGCATACAGCAACATGCCGCCATCGGCCAACAGCGGCCAGAGGGCTTGTAGCAGCGCAAGCTGCAATGCCGCAAGCTTAGCAATATCCGCCGGTTTACGCAGTAATTTCACATCCGGGTGACGGCGGATAACACCGCTGGCCGAACAAGGGGCGTCGAGCAGGATGCGGTCGAACGGTCGTCCATCCCACCAGCTGGCTGTTTCCTGAGCATCAGCGGCGATTAACTCCGCTTGCAGTCCCAATCGCTCAAGATTTTCTTCCACCCGTTGCAGTCGTTGCGGGGCCATGTCCAGGGCCAATACATCGCCACAGCCATCAAGTAATTCCAGCAGGTGTCCAGTTTTACCGCCGGGAGCGCAGCAGGCGTCCAGAATGCGCTGGCCGGGGGCTGCATTGAGCAGGGGAGCCGCTAGTTGTGCGGCCTCGTCTTGCACACTGACATCGCCCTCGCTGAAACCGGACAACGCTAATACGTCACAGGGTTGCTGTAACACTAGACCATCGAGGCTGAAGGACGTTGGGTGAGCGGCAATGCCGGCAGATTCAAGGCGCGCACAATAGTCGTCGCGACTGACGTGCCGACGATTCACCCGAAGAACCATGGGTGGTTGCTGGTTGTTGGCCTCAACAATATTGTTCAGTTGTTCATGGTATGCCTGCTCCAGAAGGGCGAGTAACCAAGCCGGGTGCGCAGAGCGAAAAACGGCATTACCAGCCAGTTTTTCAGAGAGAGCATCCTGTTCGCGGAGAAAGCGACGCAGCACAGCATTGACTAAGCCCTTGGCCCAGGTTTTTTTCAGGGCAAGAGTGGTGGCTACCGCTTCGTTGACAGCGGCATGAGGAGGCACTCGAGTCTCGAGCAGCTGGTATAGAGAACACGCCAGGGTGGCCTCAATATCCAAGTCTTTTGCCTTAAAGGGCTTGGTTAGTAGCAGCTGGAGATAGGCGTTCAGCCGTGGGTAGAACCGCAGGGTGCCGTAGCAGAGTTGTTGCAGCAACCCCCGGTCGCGTTCTTCGACTTTACTCAAATACATGGGAAGCAAACTGCTCAGGGAGCCTTCGCCCTGCAGTATGGAGGCGATGATCTGTGCTGCGGCGACGCGAACGTTCATAGGCCTAGCACCGTGCCGGTGGCTAACAGCTCAGCGTGGGCATTCAGGACATCGGCGACACAGAGCTGTTTCTTACCTGGTAATTGCAGTTCGTTAAGTTGCAATTGTCCGGATCCTGTCTGCACCAGTATGCCGTTGCGGTCTGCCTGGCAAATGGTGCCCGGTTTGACGTTGCTGTTTGAATTGGGCATAGGGGTGGCGCGCCAAATGCGAATACGCTCACCAGCCAGAGTGGTGTAACATACGGGAAATGGATTGAGTGCGCGGATTTTCAGGTCAATTCTGCTTGCCGGTTGGGACCAATCCAATAGTGCCTCCTCCTTGGTGATCTTGGGAGCGTAATTACTTAGTTGATCATCCTGTTTTTCTGCTACTGCCGTGCCGTGGGTAA
>JBFICU010000055.1:0-7899 GCA_041581855.1 Porticoccus sp.
CAGCATGCTCTGATTCAACAGGCTGTCCGGCGAACCCGGCCAGCTCTTCCAGCATTAAGAGTTCACCACCACTGCCACGATGCAGGAATAGCTCCGGATCAGTGATGTCCAGACTGTTGAGCGCCAAAGAGTCAGAGTCTTGTAACAGCCCGCCAAGGGACAACCTGGGTACGCTGACATAGTGCTCTACTCCCGAGACAGGGGTGGCAGGTGACAGTAGCTTCAAGTCGTCGATGGCCAACTGATCAAGCCCCAAAGATTCGCCCTTAAAATTCAGCTGCTGCAACTGTAGGGCTGTCAGTGACAACAGCTCCCGTTCAGCCCGAACATGGACACCTGCGGTTGTCAGTTGGCCCAGGGAAAGACCCATCGTCGACCCGACCTGCGGGACACCTTCATTGAGACTGGCGTCAGCGGTATCAACCGGTACCGACTCTGCTGATACTGGACTGAGTTGCGCTATCAAGATCGGCGCAAACGTTAATTCACCGTGTTGGCCCGGCTGAAGGTGTACCTGAGCATCGCCCAGGGAGAGGGTGTCGACGGCAATATTCTTGCCCACAGCCAGACCGGTTAAGACCAATTGTTCAAGCACAAGGGCATCATCCGTGCCGGGCAGCACACCGAGATCGGAAAACTGTGCGCGGGCCAGAGATACGTTCGCACCCTGGAGGGAAAACCCCTCGAGGCCCAGTGCCGACAGCCCCAAGAGGGGGCGATCAGAGGCGATATCAAGCCTTGCCAGCGTTAACTCCTGCAATGAAATTCTGGTCGCCTCAGTTGCCTCGGTCGCCACATCCGGATCAACCGCCGCAGCTGCCGTTGTGGGTGATGGTGCCAGTTCGCCAATCCGCGTCATCAGTGCAGGGGCAAATGCCAGCGCGCCACTGGCATCTGGCTGCAGGTGAACCGCGATCGCACCCAGCGATAATTGCCCGGCAGTGATTTCCTCAGCCGCGTTCAGCTCTCGTAGGCTCAGACTCTCCAGCATCAAGGCCTGATCGCTGCCCGGCAGCAGTGCCAGCGCAGCGACATCTATCTTGACCACAGACCAGCCAGCCATATCCGGACTGGCGATACCGGTCACAGACAGTGACTCAATCGCCGCCAGCGACAGTGGTTGCTGCTGGTCATACCATTGAATATTCTTCAGATTGATACCGGGTAAACTAAATGTGCCCTGTACGCCAAGGCCAATCTCCAGATCACCCACCTGAGAGAGGTTTTCGAGACTGGCGCACTGGCTCACTAATCGTTCATTTTGGGCGTTCACCCGGGAGAAGCAGAACCCCAGCTGATGTAATTCAATCTTCTCCAACGACACGCGGTTAAGGGCGCCAGGGGCTGGCTCCTCGCTCTCATCCGTGTCTTGCTCGGCCACGGCAATCGATATCCCACCCACACGCAGAATATCGGGGCCCATGACCAGGTCCACAGCCACGTTGTCCAGCAGGACATTTTCTACCTGCAGCCATTGGTCAAACAATGGACGCCAGGCAATATTGAAATGGAGCTCACCAATGGCAAGGTGTTCACCGTTGGGCGCGGTGACCCGCACATCATTGACTTGTACGGCTCCCAACACAGGGCGAATATCGACATAGCCTATGGATGCCTCCAGCCCCTGCTGTTCAAGCCAGGAGACCGCCTGCCAGCGCACCACAAACGGCAGCAGTGTCACCACCACTGCCAACAGAACTGCTAGGGTAACCAAACCTACTTTTGCAGCTTTGAGTATCCACTTCATGTGTTAACTCCCGAGAGTCTTGTGCCAGTTGTGCCGCCCATCAACACGGACTAAATACCGCTTCTGTCACACTCGTTATACATCTGCCAGATTGCCGCGGGTTTCCAGCCATTCCTTGCGATCCGGCGCACGCTTCTTGGCCAGCAGCATGTCCAGCAGACTGTTCGTATCATCTCCTGCGGCAATGGTCAGCTGTACCAGGCGTCGGGTATCCGGATCCATGGTGGTCTCGCGCAGTTGAATGGGGTTCATCTCACCCAGTCCCTTGAAGCGCTGCACGTTGACCTTGCCACGTTTTTTCTCCGCTTCAATGCGGTCAAGAACGCCCTGCTTTTCTCCTTCATCCAGGGCGTAATAGACGTCCTTACCCACGTCGATACGATACAGCGGCGGCATGGCGACGTAGACGTGTCCAGCCGATACCAAAGGCCGGAAATGCCGCACAAACAGCGCACATAACAATGTGGCAATGTGCAAACCATCGGAATCTGCATCCGCCAGAATACAAATCTTGTGGTAGCGCAATCCTTCCAGATCATCACTGGCGGGATCGATGCCCATCGCCACGGAGATATCGTGCACTTCCTGAGAAGCGAGAATTTCCTGGCTGTCCACTTCCCACGTATTCAGGATCTTGCCGCGCAACGGCATGATCGCCTGGTACTCGCGGCTGCGGGCCTGCTTGGCAGAGCCGCCCGCCGAATCCCCTTCCACCAGAAACAGCTCACTCAGTTCAGGGCTGGCACTGGAGCAATCCGCCAACTTGCCGGGCAGGGCAGGACCGGCGGTCACTTTCTTTCGCGCCACTTTTTTGCTGGCACGCAAACGCCGCTGGGCGTTGTTAATACAGAGTTCCGCCAGCCGCTCAGCATCCTCGGTGTGCTGGTTAAGCCACAGGCTGAAGGCATCCTTGACGACACCGGAGACAAAGGCTGCCGCTTCCCGGGAAGACAATCGTTCCTTGGTCTGACCGGAGAATTGCGGGTCAGTCAGTTTTGACGACAGCACAAAACAGCACTTGTCCCAGATATCGTCCGGGGTCAATTTGACGCCCCGCGGCAGCAGGTTGCGGAACTCGCAGAACTCACGCATGGCCTCCAACAGACCAGTGCGCAGCCCGTTGACATGGGTGCCGCCCTGGGCGGTCGGAATCAGGTTAACGTAACTCTCCTGGGTGAGATCGCCGCCTTCCGGCAACCATTGCAGCGCCCAGTCCACAGCCTCGCTTTCAGCGGAAAAACTGCCGATAAAGGGCGTATCCGGCAACACCTCCCAACCTGCGGTGGCACCACGCAGATAGTCAGACAGACCGTCTTCATAGCACCAGCTTTCCGTTTCACCACTGGCCTCGTCCCTGAAGTTCACCTCCAACCCGGCACAGAGTACCGCCTTGGCGCGCAGCACATGTTTCAGACGGGACAGGGAATATTTGACGGTATCGAAGTATTGGGGGTCGGGCAGGAAACGCAGTTCCGTGCCGGTGTTGCGCTGACCGCAGGTATCGACTACAACCAGATCGGATACTTTGTTACCGCCGGCAAAACCCATACGGTAGACATGACCATCCCGTCGAATAGTCACCTCCAACTTGCTGGACAGCGCATTGACCACCGACACCCCCACACCGTGCAAGCCACCAGAGAACTGATAATTCTTGTTGGAAAACTTGCCCCCGGCGTGAAGCGTGGAAAGGATGACCTCAACCCCCGGCAAACCCTGCTCAGGATGTATATCCACAGGCATGCCGCGGCCGTTGTCCGCCACCGAGACGGAGCCGTCCCGATACAGGACCACATCAATTTTGCTGGCGTGACCGGCGAGGGCTTCGTCAACGCTGTTATCAATTACCTCCTGGGCGAGGTGATTGGGTCGAGAGGTGTCGGTGTACATACCCGGCCGCTTCCTGACCGGGTCGAGCCCTGTGAGAACTTCAATATCTTCTGCGGTGTATTTATTCATGAAACCCCGATGACAACTGCAAGAATTCAAAAATGGCCGGCAAGTGACGTTCGTAGTGTTGGAAGCTGTGGTCGCCACCCGGCTCTATGGTCATACGGCAACCGATGTATCTGGACTCCGCCTGCCGATAATCCAGCACTTCGTCCCCTGTTTGCAACAGTACCCAATAGCGCGATGGATTCAATGGTGCGGAAACCTCCAGCTGACGGACCGCTTCCACATGTCGCTGTTCGAGCACATAGCGCTCGCCAGTATGGTAATTGGCATTTTCCCCCAGGTAATCCTGCATCAACTCGTAGGGTTTTACCGCTGGATTAATTAGCACCGCAGGCAGGCCATACCGCTCCGCCAACCAGGTGGCGTAGTAACCGCCCATGGAACTACCCACCAACCCCACTGGCTGACCGGCCTGTTCGATTAACGCCTGTAAATGCTGAATAGCAAGGTCGGGCTGATTGCTGAGCTGAGGGCAGAAAAATGGGACTTGAGGGTGATGAACTGACAACCATTTATCTGTCTGGCGCGCCTTGAGGGAGGCAGGAGAGCTATTGAAGCCATGAATATAAATTAACGCCATGCCAGACCGGTGACCTTATCGAAATATGCCCCGGATTATAGCGGCATTAAGCAACGGGAAAGAACCGTCATTGCGGACGATCTGGCAGGCTGAATTTAACCTCAGTAGCCGATCTTCAGTAGCCGATACAGTGACGGTCGACCTGCTGAGCATCACGCCTGACAAATTCTACACCCGTGACGATGGTGCCATCCCCATGCAAATGAATCCAACGGTAACCGGGGGGCTGCTCACACAGATCAAACTCCTCACTGCCGGGCGCAAACTGGAAACAAGTAGAAGGGACACTGTAGACCGGAATTCCCGCCCAATGGGTTGTGCTGCTCTGATGCACATGCCCACTAAAGATCGCACGGACATGATCAAAACCTGCCAGAAGTTCTGCCAGCGCCTGGTGGTTAGCGATGCGCTGCTTGTCGAGCCACTGGCAGTCGATTTCCGCCGGTGGGTGGTGGACAAATAGTGCCACATGTCGGTCCCGGTACTTTTCCAACAGTTGCGAGAGTTCGGTCAGCTCGGTATCGGCCAGTTGCCCCCCAACCCGACCCGGGACAGCAGTCACCAGAAAAATGGCCACCCAATTGCTCAGCTCTACCACCCGTCGAAACGGCTGCCGCAAGGCCTGCTGCATCACGGCGAAATCATCGTGGTTACCCGGCAACCAGGCAAACGGCATGCCCATTGGCAGAGCACGTTCAAATAGACCGTAGGCAGCGCGCTCACCATCTGCAGCGATATCTCCGGTAACCGCCAACAGCTGGCAATCCGACAGTGTATTGCCAAGACTGGATATGACTTGGCTGAGGCTCTGGGCGGTGTTAATGCCGGCCAGTGAAAAATGGTCATCGGAACCAAGATGACAATCGGACAACTGGATCAACTTGATTTCCTGACTATCTGGCGATTGCAAAGACAACTCTTTTCTCCCTTCACTGAGATAACAGAGGGCTAATACCTTTTCAGCCCGTTAGGGAGCTTCGCCAAACAAGGGTTCCGGATAGTAGCCCCGTGCCAGGCAGTGGGAGAGCCACTCGCCGAGGAAACGGTTCCACTGCGCCTTCTCATCTTGCTGGTGCATCTGCTGGTTGGGGTAACCATAGCGCGGCTGGAGGCGACGGAAGCCGTCACATGACAACACCTCTGCCACCCGCGCATCGTGATACAACCTCAACATCAGCACTGGCAACCGGAACCAGGGGTTATCTCTCCCGGCACTGGCAACCTGGCTCAGCTCAATGAGGGTGGTATAGCGGGTGTTCTCCCGGACAATCAAGAACAGCTCATGATCGCTGTCGTGACTGAGCCCCAGTCTCCGCTCCGCCGCTTCCTCCAACATATCGGGAAACAACTTCATGAGACGGAAGTAATTGGCTTCACAATCCGCCATGTACCCCCTCAGGTCGACTTTGTAACGCATTTTGATTTTCTCAGTCACAGCACTGATTCACATTTCCTACGGTTGCCCGGTTCCCAGTAAAGAAACAGCATAGTTCATCACAGAAATCGCTGTCGATTGCTTCTCAACCACATCAAGCTGATGATGCTGGCTGCATTGTTGCACTCGCCCTGATCCAGCCAGTCAAACACCTGTTGTTCCGGCAGCACATGCAACTTGATATCTTCGGACTCGTGGTCCAGACCAAACAGCCCGCCAGCATTTGACAGATCGACAAGCGCGCAAAACAGGTACATGTGTTCACTGCTGCCACCCGGACTAACCCAGTAGTCACAAATGCTGATCAACTCGCGAACCACAACGCCAGCTTCCTCCAGGACCTCACGTTTGGCCACTTCATCCAGAGGCTCACCGGGCTCGGCAATGCCCGCCACCACTTCAAATAACCAGGGGCTCTGTTGCTGCCCCAGCACCCCCACCCGAAATTGCTCGGTCAGGGCGATCAAACCATGCTGCGGGTCGTAAAGCAGCACGCCCACACAGGGATCGCGTTCGAACAGTTCGCGCAACATCGGCTTTGACCAACCCCCCGCGAACAACTTATGGCGCAGCCGCAGACGGGCCATTTTGAAAAAGCCCTGGAACACCGTTTGACGCTCCAGCACCTCTACGTCAGAAGCTGCGAACTGATTTTGTTGTGGCATGTCATATCCCACACTGCAGAAATTCTTGTCGGCCGTCTCGCACTCGTTAACCCTTGAGACGATACATGTTTAGCCACCCTACACAGCGTGCCTGTCACTGTCCAGCCCAACAAAATCTGCTAGACTCAGCGGCCTGCCAC
This sequence comes from Porticoccus sp., assembly GCA_041581855.1. Taxonomy (GTDB): domain Bacteria; phylum Pseudomonadota; class Gammaproteobacteria; order Pseudomonadales; family Porticoccaceae; genus Porticoccus. Next base: position 6,524 of record JBFICU010000055.1, read on the forward strand.
CCACTTGACGAAGGACTCGCAATGCGTTTTTCAAAATTCGTACTCCCGCTTCTTGTCGCACTCTCCGCGCCAATTGCCCTGGGAAACACCCTCTCCGAAATCTACGAGCAGGCTGTACAAAACGATCCGCAATTGCGCGCCGCCCATGCTGCCTATCTTGCTGGTCAGGAATCTAAAAATATTGGCCGGGCAGGACTCTTACCGCAAATCTTTGCCACCGGGCAATACGAAGAACTGGAAACCAGCGGCTCTACTTCCACCGTACTTGGGCAGAACGCCCAATTTGGCCGCAAGGGACACACCGATACGGACAGCAAGGGTTATTCCCTGACCCTGTCACAACCGCTTTTTGACCTCCCCGCCTGGTTCAGCTTCCAGCAGGGCAAAGCCATTAGTGAACAGGCGCGACTGCAATTCGCCGCGGACCAGCAAACCCTGATTCTGCGCGCCGCCGATGCCTATTTTGAAGTGTTGCGGGCCAGGGAAAATCTCGAAACGGCGCTGGCCCAGGAAAAAGCCATCCAGCGTCAGCTGGAACAAACCAAAGAACGTTTTGAGGTAGGTCTGTTACCGATAACCGATGTCCACGAAGCCCAGGCCGCCTATGATGACGCCCGCGTCAACACACTGGAAGCCCGAGGAGCACTGGATATCGCCTTTGAGGGACTGACGGTTCTTACCGGAGAGCCTCACCAACAGCTGGCTGGCTTGATGGCCGATTTTCCCGTGGTTCCGCCTGAACCGCTGAACCGGGAGGATTGGGTACAGTTTGCCTTGCAGAACAATTTCAGTTTGCAGGCCACCCGCTACCAGCGCGATGCCGCAGATGAAAATGCCAAATCGAAAAAATACGAACATGCGCCAACGTTGTCGGGTTCGATGTCTTACTCCGATAACCAGTCAGATAGCGAGTTCAGGGGTACAGACTTCAATACCAACCAGTTTTTTACCAGCCCCTCAGATACGGATCAGGAAGGTCGCACCATTGGCCTGAAATTGACGGTACCCATTTTCACCGGCGGACTGGTCAGCGCCGAGCGCCGTCAGGCCTACCAGCAGTATGTGCAAGCCGAGGAAATTTTCATTGGCGCCCAGCGCAACACGGTTCAGGAAGCCCGCTCACAGCACCTGCTGGTGGTCACCAACAGCGCACGAGTAAAGGCGCGCAGCCAAGCTATTACTTCAGCGGACAGTGCCTTGGAAGCCACCCAGGCTGGTTATGAAGCGGGTACCCGTAATATCGTTGACGTGCTGGTGGCCCAACGCAATCTCTATCAGGCACGCCGGGACTACGCTAATGCCCGCTATGACTATATCGGTAGTCTGCTGCGTTTAAAGGAAGTGGCCGGACAGTTAAGTCCTGAAGACATCTACCA
>JBFICU010000056.1:0-7856 GCA_041581855.1 Porticoccus sp.
CTCTGCAAGCGTATTGATCGTTCACTTAACAGCTATGCTACTGAAGACAATGATAGCTTGGCTCAGGCCCTAACAGCAGTTTAACGGCGGCCAACTCATAGAGAGGAGAAAATAATGAGCTTACAGGACAAAGTCGCACTGGTGACGGGTGCGAGCAGAGGGATAGGTGCAGCCATTGCAGACAGCCTTGGCGCACAGGGTGCTATTGTTATCGGGACTGCTACCTCCGAGTCGGGTGCTGAAAAAATTTCAGCACGCTTTGCGGAGAAAGGCATCAAAGGAGCTGGCATGCTGCTGGATGTGGCCAGCCAGGCATCGGTCGATAGCTTGATTGAGGCTGTCACCGAGAGCTATGGGGCGCCGCTGATCCTCGTCAACAATGCGGGTATCACCAAAGACAACCTTCTGATGAGAATGAAGGACGAGGAATGGTTCGATGTCATTGATACCAACCTCAACTCTATCTATCGCCTCTGTAAAGCCTGTTTGCGGGGTATGACCAAAGCTCGCTGGGGCCGGATTGTGAATATCAGCTCTGTGGTGGGCGCCATGGGCAATGCTGGACAGACCAATTACTGTGCCACCAAAGCAGGCGTTGGAGGCTTTACCCGCTCTTTGGCGAAAGAGCTGGGCCCTCGAAATATTACCGTCAATGCTGTATCCCCAGGCTTTATTGATACGGATATGACCAAAGAGTTGTCTGAACCGCAGCGGGATGCGATCCTCTCACAGGTACCGCTCAATCGCCTTGGACAGCCTGAGGAAATTGCTTCAGTAGTGGACTTCTTGATCGGCGATGGTGGTGCGTATGTCACCGGTGAGAATATTCACGTCAATGGCGGCCTTTATATGGCGTAACAGGCTGAATCTAAAGCTAATTTTAGGTTTTTTTCGAAAGCGGTTACAGAGTGCAGTATTTGAGGTAAAATGCGCGCCTGACATGCCGTCAATAACAGATTTCTTGTTGTGGGGTGGTTGTAGACACCGTGCAACAGAATACTTCTTAGATACAGGAGAGAATAAATATCATGAGCAGCATCGAAGAACGCGTAGCCAAAATGGTTGCTGAACAACTGGGCGTTAAAGAAGAAGATGTTAAACCCGAGTCTTCTTTCGTTGAAGATCTGGGTGCCGACTCCCTGGATACTGTTGAACTGATTATGGCTCTGGAAGAGGAATTCGATACTGAAATCCCTGATGAAGAAGCTGAAAAAATCGCCACTGTTCAAAATGCGATTGATTACATCAACGCTAACCTTGGCTAATGCTGCTGGGTTGTTGAATAGAAAAGGCCGCTCCTTTGCGAGCGGCCTTTTTTGTCCCTGAGTTTTTCTTAGCCGCGCTGATCCCGCCTTATGCGTACTGGCGAACTTTCCTGCCTGGTCAATGGTAGCTGGACCGACACTGTTCCGGCGACTGATCGTGGGCTGGCATACGGCCATGGTCTATTTGAAACCATGCGCCTCTACCGCGGTTCAATTCCGCTGTGGTCTCATCATATCAAGCGTCTATCAGCTGGCGTGGATCAACTTGCGATCAGATTGGACCTACCCCTTTTACAATCGTATCTCGATACATTCCTGGTTGGTTGTCCTCGAGATGGCGTGATAAAAGTCATGGTGACAGCTGGTTTGGGTGGTCGTGGCTACCAGACTATCGCATCCTCTAACCCAAACTACGTGCTGCTTTGGTTTCCCTTGCCGTCTTCGCTGACTGAGTGGTCGCCGCAGGGGGTCTCCCTAACGCTCTGTGAGCACCGGTTGCCATCTAACCCAGGGCTTGCTGGCATCAAGCATTTGAATCGCCTTGATCAGGTGTTGGCGCGCATGGAATGGAAGGATGAATATCAGGAGGGAATCATGCTGGATCAGCAGGGTCATGTAATTGAGGGAACAGCCACTAATCTGTTCTGCCTTCGGGAGAGTCAATGGCTGACGCCATCTCTTCAAGACTGTGGTGTGGCGGGAGTGATGCGCCAGTATTTAATGGAGAGCCTGTTGCCGGGAATGGGTTCATCTGTATCAGAAGCGGCACTCAAAGTAGATGATCTGCGCGTGATGGATGAATTGTTCATCTGTAACGCTGTTTCTGGTGTATGGCCGGTACGGGCAATAGCTGGCATAGGCAACTGGTCGCCGGGAGCTGCTGTCCAGGCTATTCGTTCCCGACTGCAACAGGAATTTCCATGTTACGGTTGATAAAAAAGGGAATCATTGCGCTGTTAACAGTGTCGTTACTGGCATTGATAGCAGGTAACTGGCTGTTAAATCACTATCTGGATACACCGCTTGTACTAGGAGATGGTTCTGTTTCTGTCAGGGTGTCTCCCGGAACCTCCTTGACAGCGCAATCTCGTCAGTTGGCTGATATGGGCATCCTTAAATGGCCGCGGCTGTTGACCGCATACGGACGTTTCAGTGGTCAGGTTGATATTAAAGCTGGCGAATATCTATTGGAGTCGGGCGACACCCCGCGAGACCTGCTGGCAATGTGGCTAAAAGGGGATGTTATCCAGTACAGCCTGACGTTTCCAGAAGGACGCCGATTTACAGATTGGCTGGAACTGCTTGCAAGTGCGGAGAAAATTAACCATGTCTTGCAGGGCGAGGGCATGGATGAATTGCTGGTTGAGCTTAACCTGGATGTTAAACATCTTGAAGGCTGGTTTTTTCCGGATACCTACAGCTACAGTGCCGGTGATACAGATCGCGATATCCTGCTACGGGCACATACCCGGATGCGGGAAGTATTAGAACAGGAATGGCAGGACCGGGCACCTGATTTGCCCTATACAAGTCCCTACGATGCTCTGATCATGGCCTCTATCATTGAAAAAGAAACCGGCGCTCCCGCTGAGCGCGGCCAGATAGCAGGTGTATTTGTGCGTCGGTTACAAAAAGGGATGCGACTGCAAACAGACCCGACCGTGATTTATGGGTTGGGCGATGAGTACAATGGCAATATACGACGTAAGCACCTCCGCCAGATGGGTGTCTATAACACTTACCTGATTGATGGCCTGCCCCCGACGCCTATTGCTATGCCCGGTCGCGACGCAATTCATGCGGCCTTGCATCCTGAGCAGGGGAGTAGTCTTTATTTTGTTGCCAAGGGTGATGGCAGCCATTACTTTTCTGCTACCCTCGAGGAGCACCAGAAAGCGGTTCGAGAATTTCAGTTGAAACGGCGCTCGGATTACCGCTCCAGCCCCCCATAACGGTAACCATAGTTTCAGGATGACCAGTCAAAAAGCACAATTTATTACCATCGAAGGCGGTGAGGGTGTGGGGAAAACCACCAACATTGCCTTTGTTCGTCAGTGGTTGGAGCAGCATGGTGTCAGCTATGTGGCCACCAGGGAACCTGGTGGCACGCCGCTGGCCGAGGAGATCCGTACACTGCTGGTGAGCCCAAGAGACGAAGCAGTAGACGAAAATACCGAGTTGTTAATGATGTTTGCTGCTCGCGCCCAGCATCTGGCGCAGGTGATTAAGCCTGCTCTGGCCGAGGGTAAATGGGTGCTGTGCGATCGCTTTACCGATGCGACTTTTGCCTATCAGGGCGGGGGGCGGGGGGTGGCTGTGGAGAAAATCGCACAGCTGGAAACCCTGGTTCAAGGTACGTTGCGTCCCGACCTGACACTGCTATTGGATATCGCCGTTGATCAGGGGATGGCTCGGGCAAATGGCCGGGGAGCCCCTGATCGGTTTGAACTTGAAAAATTATCCTTTTTCAATGCGGTGCGCGACTGCTACCTGGCCAGAGCCCATGCAGAGCCTGCGCGCTTTCGCATCATAGACGCATCGCAACCCCTTGAGCAGGTTCAACGGGATATCGCCGTTGCGCTGCAGCAATTTTTTGATCGTATTCATGAGTAAACCTACCCAAAAGACATCGGTGATGCATTACACCTGGCAGCGAAGCCAGTGGCAGATGCTGGACAGCCTGATTGAAATGGACAGGTTGCCTCACGCGATGATGCTTTGCGGTCCAGCCTACATTGGCAAGCAACAATTTGCCGCTGTCCTCGCTTCACGCTTGCTCTGTGAAAATCCTCTGGCGGGGTTTGCCTGTGGTAACTGCAAGCAATGTTTACTGCTCGCCGCCAAAACTCATCCGGATTTACTTTGGCTGCTGCCAGAAGAGGATGGCAAAGCCATACGTATTGATCCGATACGCTCACTTGGTCAATTCGTTAGCAAGACTGCTTTGCAGAGCGGGAGAAAGGTGGTCGTCATCTGTCCTGCAGAGGCCATGAACCTCAATGCCGCCAATGCGCTGCTGAAAAACCTGGAGGAGCCAACCGCGGGGACCCATGTGATTCTCGTTAGTCACGAGCCCGCACGTCTGCCTGCTACGGTGCGCAGTCGTTGTCGTATGGTGACTTTTCCTGTGCCGCCTCTTGCCGAAGTGGAGGACTGGTTAACACAGGTCAGTGGCAAGAAAGAAAATCTGAGTGAGCTGTTGGATTATGCTGGTGGCCGTCCGCTCTTAGCCTTGCGGCTGCTGGAATCAGATTTACTGGAAAACAGGCGGGCATTTGAACAGATATTGGATGATGTGGCCGCTGGTGCCATGAATCCTATAGCAGCGGCTGAAAAATGCCTTTCCAGCCCCTCGGTGATGACAGTTGATTGGCTTTATAGCCGTGTGGCGAAGCAGGTCAGGAGTGCCGGGGCATTGGGGGCCAGCGTGTTACAATTTCGCTTTCTGGACAAGCTGGTAAAGGTGAAAAGCCGGTTGTTGAGTTCAGCCAACCCGAATGCCAGTCTGTTGTGGGAAGAGCTGATGATGGACTGGCAACGACTTTCTCGGTGATCTACTTCAAATCCTGACATTTTCTTTGTTTTTGTGGTGTCCAGCAAAGTGGAATGGTCGGTTAGGCCTATAGTACACTAGGCGAAATTACCCTTGGGTTGACTATGAATATGGAAGCATTTGGCGGCAGTGTCAGAAACGGTATTCTGAATCTTGCCATCAAAGATGAACATGCCCTCTACGCGGCTTACATGCCCTTTGTGAAAAGTGGAGGGCTGTTTATCTGCACGCGCAAGCAATACGCGTTGGGTGATGAAGTCTTTATCTTGCTCGATTTGATGGATGAACCAGAGCGTATCCCATTGACTGGCCGTGTCATCTGGCTCACTCCGAAGGGTCTGGGGGGCAACAGGAAGGAAGGGGTCGGCATTCAACTGAATGAGCGGCACAACAACATCCAGGGTAAAATTGAGACCTATCTGGCTGGATTGATGGAATCTGGCAAACCCACTAACACCATGTAACCTGGATTCACCGGTTAACAGCGTGTTAGTGGACTCCCATTGTCACCTGGATCATCTGGATCTGGCGGACTACCAAAATTCTTTATCACTATTACTGGATGCCGCTCGTCAACGAGGCGTGCAGCAATTTCTGTCTGTGGGCGTTGATTTAGTAACGTCCGCCAAGCTGATTGATATGGCGCGCTCCTGCCCGGATATTGTGGTGTCTGTGGGTGTTCATCCCCTACAGAGGGAAGTGCCCCCTCTGCCAGAGGTAGCTGAGCTGGTACATCTGGGTCGTCAGCAGGGCGTGGTTGCTATTGGTGAGACAGGACTGGATAACTACTACGATCAGGACAACACGCTTTGGCAGGAGCAAAGCTTTATCCGCCACTTACAGGCCGCTGCTGAGTTAAAAAAACCTGTGATCGTCCATACCCGAGACGCAAGAGAGCAGACGCTGGCCATTCTCAAGGCACATGCTGACTCGAATGTGGGTGGTGTCATCCACTGTTTCACGGAAAACTGGGAGATGGCTAAGGCGGCCATGGACCTGAATTTCATGATTTCTTTTTCCGGCATCATTACCTTCCGCAACGTAAAAGAACTGCGAGAAGTGGTCAGGCAAGTTCCGCTGGATAGAATGTTAGTCGAGACGGATGCCCCCTGGCTTGCCCCCGTGCCTTATCGCGGCAAGCAAAATGAACCCAAGTATGTGGTGGAAGTTGCGAAAATGGTCGCTGAGATCAAGGGAATAGATTGGCAAGAGGTAGCTGAGGTCACTACGGCTAATTTTCGGAAATGCTTTTTACAGGTTAACTGATGGGGTTGAAAAATGACCACTCGGCAAGGTCGTTACCGAGCGGCCATGTTTTTCAGCTCTGTGAGGTGTTGTCTGTGTCGTTCGGAGAAGCTTCTTCCGAGGACGGTTGTTGTACGGTCAGCTTCTCAAGATTCATTTCAGCAATTTTTTCATAATCGCTCCAGCCAATGGTGAACATCGCATCGTAGTCGCTGCGTGTCACATAACAGCGCTCTTTGGTCTGGTAAAACTGATAGGTCACCGGTTTATCTTTACCAGCCATTTTTACGGCGAGCTGGGCGTAGCCGCTATTGCTTAAGTCAGGCAGTTCAGTAACCAGTTTGCGAACTTGCAGTCCCTGAAAGGCATAAGTGATATCCGCTACACTACTACTGTTCAGTTCGGGATTATCCCCGGCGTCACTGTTGTGCGCATGAAGCTTCCACTGTTCACCTGTTTTTTCCAGTGTGTAGTCAGCGCCCTGGATTGATTCCAAAGATTGGGTGGCCAATAGCGATTTATCGAACCAGCTCTGATCATTGGTAATCATATCCACCAGTTCCAAGGGTACGGTGTAGACATTGTTATCACCGTCCATTCGGACATTCAGCTTGTGCAATCCTGGGGACGAGCCGACGAGCAATTTGCCCAATAGTTGATCGCCCTGATAAAAGGCGACATAGCGCTGGGCTTTTTCTTCTGTTACTTCAAATCGGTCGTGACTGGCCTGTGTTGAGGCAACTGGCCAACTGGTTTGCAGGCCTTTTAGCTTTTCCAACAATGTCTCAGTGCTGCCGACCACAACCGGCAGATTGCCCTGCTTGGTCAATAACCAGCCATTACTACCTTTGCCCAGAGTGATCTGGTGAGTGCTGTCGCCGATAACCAATTGGTCGAGGGCTGGCCAGTTCATATCAATCAAGGGCTTCGGCAGATTTTTTTGTAACTCATTTTGCGTGTTCCAGTAGAGCCCGACTGCCAGTGCCAATTGCAACACCAGCAGGGCGCTTAACCAGGTTTTCATCTTAGTCATCAGGAGTCCCCGCAATTAATTGGCCAAAACATTGAGATAGTGCTGCTGGCGGGATTTTTTTCGCCTTCTTTGCAGCAACGCGATAACGATCAGGGCGAAAATGGCCAGGGCGTAGTTCAGGTATTCCCAGAATACTTGGCTGTCATGCTCCATGGGAGACAGGGTGCGATTGAAGTGGCCCCGTGAACGAATGCTCAACAATCCGGAATCCTCCAATGCCCAGTCCACTGTGTTGGCCATTAACTGCATGGGGTTCAAGTACTCGCTGCCCGCTGATGAGTTGGCCATGGTCATGGTTTGGTCGCGTAAAAAATCGTTAGAGCTGTAGAGAATAATCCGTGCAGAATCGGCGGAATGCTCTATGACACTGGTGATGGCCGGTGGAGCAGGGCTCTTATCCTCATCTTTGCCAGTACCTTCAGCTTCGCCTTCGGCAGCTTTTTCGGTTGTCTTCTCTACCGTCAGCAGCGGTGATTCCTTGCCAGCAAAGTAGGAGGTAAAGCGCCCCTCACTGATGACCCCGAGAAGCTGTGAGCCGGTTTCCTGCGGGGCGGGGAACTTGGCCATACCGTTGGCATCAATGTCCGGCATGATTTCCATGTCGTCAGATGCCCATGCGTTCTCCGTGCTGTGAATCAGCTCGGTAATTTTGCGATTGCCTTGTTTTTCTTGGTCAATGGTAATGGGTGAGGCCCATGCCATAGTGACCTGGGGTACGTTGCCTGTAATCGGATTATCCTGATTGAGGCCACTTTCTCTC
>JBFICU010000057.1:0-7836 GCA_041581855.1 Porticoccus sp.
AGCGTACCGTCGCAACAACGCCGCTCACCAGATTGAGCAGGTCGGTGGTCGTTTGCGGGAAATGATGCCTTGGATCGCTGCTAACAAGCTGGTTGACAAGGATAAAAACTAAGTATCGACTTGGTATTAAAAAAACCGCGCTTCGGCGCGGTTTTTTTGTCTAGCCCTTTGATGTTTAATGGATGTTCGGTAGTTTTTGGTGAAACGCCAAAAAGTTGGTGTCGCCAACCCCAGAGAAATGAATATGACGGATAACGAAAACCATATACCACCTGAGAGCGCAGAAAATTCCTCAGCGGAGAATACGGATACTCCAAGTCCTGAGCGTGCACGCCATAAGGGTATTTATTTGTTACCCAACCTGTTTACCACCGGTGCGCTATTTGCCGGTTTCTATGCCATTCTGGCTGGTATGGATGGCAAGTTTGAAGCGGCTGCCATTGCCATATTTGTGGCCATGATCTTTGACGGACTGGATGGCCGAGTGGCACGTTTGACTCACACATCCAGTGAATTCGGGGTTCAGTACGATAGCCTATCGGACATGGTGTCCTTCGGTGTGGCACCCGCTATTGTCGCCTTCAGCTGGATGCTTAACCAGCTGGGTCGAGTCGGTTGGGCGGCCGCGTTTATTTATGCCTCCTGCGCTGCTTTGCGTCTGGCACGTTTCAATACCCAGGTAGACTCGGTGGACAGTCGTTATTTCATTGGCATCGCCAGCCCCACTGCAGCAGCGCTGGTGGCGGGTATGGTGTGGAGCGGTTACGACGCCGAACCGTCTTCCCAATTGGCGCTGGTTGCCGCGTTTGTGACGGCGCTGTCCGGCTTGCTGATGGTTTCCAACTTTCGCTACCACAGCTTTAAAGGGCTGGACTTGAAAGGCAAGGTGCCTTTCGTCGTGCTATTCGGCATTGCGATGGCTTTGGTGATCATTACCATTGATCCACCGCGCATCCTGTTCCTGTTAGCGTTAACGTATTCGCTGTCAGCGCCCGCACAGTGGTTGTGGCGAAAATTCAGATCATCCAGGAAAAAGGCCTCGTAACACAGCGTTGGCGGTAGCCTGAAAACAGGTGTGCCTCGTCTTGTTATCCTCGGTTATATTGGCTCTCAGGCAAGTGTGGGGAGATAATCCAAACAGGGCTTGGCCAACGGTGTGTATGCCCGCTTATATTGCTATTGGCTCTCTGTGTATACGCCTACTCTACGGGGTGCCAATTCTTTTTCCAGCTACGATCATTCCCATTTGCAAATACCTCCCACCACAGGGAGAATTCGCCTAATTATTTTGTCCGGCCCCTTTCGCACAGGTTGCAGGGGCGTATTACCCGGAGTAGCAATTGATGGACAAGCAACACTTGGTGATTTTTGATACGACTCTGCGCGATGGTGAGCAGAGTCCCGGTGCTTCCATGACGAAGGAGGAAAAACTCCGCGTGGCCAAGGCGCTGGAAAAGCTACGGGTGGATGTCATTGAGGCAGGCTTTGCCATATCCAGCCAGGGCGATTTTGAAGCAGTGAAATCTATCGCTGAAACCATCAAAGATTCGACAGTGTGTAGTCTGGCGAGAACCACTCATGTGGATATTGAACGAGCCGCTGAAGCTCTTAAAAATGCCAATTCCGGGCGTATTCACACATTTATCGCTACTTCGCCTATTCATATGAAGTACAAATTGCAGATGACTCCGGATCAGGTGGTCGAGCAGGCAGTGTCGGCGGTAAAGCTGGCACGCAATATGATCGGCGATGTCGAATTTTCTCTGGAAGACGCCAGCCGATCAGAGTTTGATTTTATGTGCCGCATTATTGAGCAGGTCATTGATGCCGGTGCGAGTACCATTAATTTGCCTGATACCGTGGGTTATGGCTTTCCAGAGGAATACGCAGACACTATTGGCCGCCTGATCCAAACGGTGCCCAATGCGGATAAAGCAATTTTCTCTGTGCACTGCCACAATGATCTGGGCCTGGCAGTATCAAACTCTCTGGCAGCAGTGATGAAAGGTGCTCGCCAGGTGGAGTGCACCATCAATGGGTTGGGTGAGCGTGCCGGTAATGCGGCATTGGAAGAAATCGTCATGGCCGTGCGCACCCGCAAAGACATTTTTCCCGTAGAAACCCGCATTGATACTACCCAGATCGTGCCTACCTCGCGGTTGGTTTCCAGTATTACCGGGTTTCCCGTGCAGCCTAATAAGGCCATTGTCGGCGCTAATGCCTTTGCCCATGAGTCTGGCATTCACCAGGATGGTGTTTTGAAGTTCCGTGAGACCTATGAAATCATGAAGGCTCAGGATGTGGGCTGGAGCACTAACAAAATTGTACTGGGTAAATTGTCTGGTCGGGCCGCGTTTTCTGCCCGGTTGGAAGAATTGGGTATCCATTTCGATAACAAGGCGGATCTTAATGAAGCCTTTGTCCGCTTCAAGGCATTGGCAGACAAGAAACGTGAGATTTATGACGAGGATTTACAGGCGCTGGTCTCTGAGATTCAGGTATGTGAGGTCGGTGCAGAGCAAATCATTCTGGGTGATCTGGAAGTGATTTCGAAGACCGGCCAATTGCCTCACGCCGATCTCACCCTGAAATTCAAGGGTGAAACCTACCGTTCTGCGGCAGATGGCGATGGTCCTGTCGACGCTGTTTTCAAGGCAATCGAGAAGCTCATCAACAGCCAGGCCGAGCTGAAGCTCTATCTGGTGAACGCCGTCACTGAGGGGACAGATTCCCAAGGGGAAGTCACTGTACGTTTGGAGAAGGGCGGACGTATCGTCAATGGACAAGGTGCTGATACAGATATTCTGGTGGCCAGTGCCAGGGCCTACTTGAATGCACTCAACTTGTTGGAGAATCCCGACCGGTTGCATCCGCAACTGGGCGGCGTGTAACAAACCACCATGACACCGGATCTGCGTGATTGGTATCTCAGCACTCTGGGCATTGTGCAATATTGTCCCAGAGAAGTTGATGCTGTTGAGTTGCCATTTCATGTTGAGCCAACAGCTGAGCCCCCTGGGGTTCAAACGCCACCAGTGGGGGCCGTTGATCAGATCGTTGAACTACTGCAGCCCAGACAAGAACAATCTGCTGTAGTACCCAAGAAGGCGGAACAACCGTTAAGGGAAAATGAACACCAGGCTGTTGTGCCGCTGGCGCCATTCAGGCTGGCGTGCTGGCAGCCTTGTGATGATTTACTGGTGTTGAATGCCTTCGCCCCTGATTCGGCACCAAGCCCAGACGAGAGTGCATTACTGGTAAATCTTCTGCGAACCATCGGTCGTTGCGGCGAAGATTCACCATCTCCTGAGTTTATTGACTGGCCACTCTCCCACGGAGAATTATCAGATTTTGCTGCAGCCAAGACTCAGCTCTCGGTGTTCGTGGATGTACGTATCCGTAGGCGGGGCGTGCTATGGGTGTTGTTGATGGGTGAGCTACCAGCAGCATTGCTGCTGCCTTCCCAGCGGCTATACCTCGAAGCTATTGGCATAGTGGAAGAACTGGCTGGTGGTGGCCGAGCTATTGTCGTGCCCAGTCTGCAAGAGATGTTAAAAGTGCACACCAGTAAGCGCGACACTTGGCTGGCTATTCAACATCTGGGATTGCTGCAGTGATCGAAAATGGCACTGTGCGTCCTATGGTCGAAGGTGATATCGATGCTATTACGGATATCGAGCAACAAGTCACCCCTCATCCCTGGAATCGCAAACAGTTTCAGGAGAGCTTTCTAAAGCATCGCTGCCTGACCATGGTACTCGGCGACCAAGTGGTTGGTTATGCTGTGTTCACCCTGGTGGCTGGGGAGGCAGAAATTCTCAATATTGCCATTGCTCCACAGTGGCAGGGGCGGGGTTTGGGTCGTGAATTACTCGATGCCGTTATTGAGCGGGTTTCAGGGGAAGCGGAACACCTATTCCTGGAGGTGCGCGCAGACAATTTTCCGGCCCAGACGCTCTATCAGAATGCGGGGTTGGTGGAGATCTGTGTGCGCAGAAATTATTACCGTACGGCCGCTGGACCGATGGATGCCATTATCATGGCTATGGACTTCGGTATTTGCTCTTAATCAGAGGTGGGTGGCATAGATGACGCCAATGATTGACCGCTATCTCTGTGATCCAGTTCACAAAACGGCTTCAGTTCAGACTTAATCCCTTCCGTTCGTCGCTAAAACGTCTATTAATAGTCCTACGCAACTGATTGTTTTTTTACAATCAATTTCACCGATTGAAAGAATAAGTTCAGGCCCATGAAAAACACGGAAGATTTGGCAGCACAATCCACTCGCTTTGAAATAGCACAATTGCTGCTCGACAGATTACCTTTATGTCTTGGGGTGACTGCGGGGTTTTGTGTAGTTCAGGTATTTGCTTGGGTGAATGCTTCGTTGAGCTGGCCGCTGGCACTGTGGTGTCTCTTCGCGGTGCTGGTGTTCTCATGCGGATGGCTATTGATACGCCGCCTGGCGGAGACTTATCAGCTGATGGGGATAAACGCCAAACTGGTAGAAGATATTAATAATCTGGCCGTGGTGCTCTCCGTCGCACTTGGTTTGGTGTGGGCGTTTGCCAGCGTGATTCAGTTCTATCTGCGTGATTCTGATCATTGGTTGTATTTCTCTACCTTAATTGGTGCGGCAGCGAGCACAGGCATGTTGTTTAACTACAATATCCGTGCCTCTCTGATCAGCGTTGGTATGGTGCTGTTACCCTGTACCATCCAGGTTTATCTGTCTGGCCAGGATTCCAGTCTTTATTTCGCGGCATTCAGCCTGATCTATGCCGTAACGCTTTACATCATTCTGATTCAGTTGCACCAGCTGTTGGAAAAAAATGTTTCCCTGCGCATGAAATCGGAAGAGTCAGCTCGCAAACGTTCGGAATTGAGCTATCTGTTCGAACAGCACTGGCAGAATGCTCCGCTGGCGGCAGTGCAGTGGGACAGACATAACCGTGTCATTGACTGGAACCCAAGTGCTGAGCGTCTGTTTGGATACAGCAAAGCGGAGGTGCTGGGCAAGCACAGTGATTTTTTCGTTCCTTCTACTGCGTTGGAACAGTTCCGATCTATGTGGGTGGCACTGTCTCGCAAGAAAACTGAGGGCAGCCGCTGTGTCCATGAAGCCTTGGATAAGCAAGGCCATGTGAAGATCTGTGAGTGGCACAATACGCCGCTGCTGAAGGACGGAAAATTGATAGGTGTGGCTTCTTTTATTGAGGACATTACCTCCCAGGTCAGTGCCAAGGAAACCATCCAGCGTCAGGCGACGTTTGACACCCTGACGTCGTTGCCTAATCGCCGCCGTATGATGGATGAACTGGAAACAGCCATATCCCGGTCGCAGCGTACCAAGCAGTTTGGCGCCATACTGTTTCTCGATCTGGATCATTTCAAGGATATCAATGACACCCAAGGGCACCACATGGGTGATCTGGTATTGCAATATTTTGCTGATTTGCTACGTGCTGCGGTCCGCAAGGAGGACGTGGTAGCCCGCTTTGGTGGTGACGAATTTGTGGTGCTGGTACAGGATCTGGGACAAAAGGCCACAGAGGCGCGGGCCAAGGTTCTCGCCATTGCGGACAAGATCATGGAAATGGGTAAAACCGTCTGTAAACAGCAAGGGCTCGAATATGAGATCGAAGTCAGTGGCGGTATTGTCATGTTTCGGGGTAGTGGTTACAGCTCCCATGACCTCCTGAAACAGGCGGATTTGGCCATGTACCGGGTGAAAAACTACGGTCGCAAAGGGTTTAGCTTCTACGATGATTCCATGGCGGTGGAAGCAGAGTATCGCGTCACCATGATTCGCGAGTTGCGACAAGGTATCGAGAACGGTGAGTTCGAACTCCACTTCCAGCCATTGGTGGATGCTTCTGGCGCACTGGTGTTTGCCGAATCACTGCTGCGCTGGAAGCGGCCTTCCCAGCGTATTGTTCCCGCTGCTGAATTTATTGAATTTATGGGCTCCCTTCCGATGATGAACGAAGTCGGTATCTGGGTATTTGACAGTGTTTGTCAGAGCATTCGCAACTGGATGGATCAGGGACTCTGGAGTTCAGACCGGGCGCTATTTGTGAATATCAGCCCAAAGCAGTTTGATAATGAGCGATTTGCCGAGCAGGTTAAGGAAACCATTCAGAAGCATGGTATTTCTCCACATCAACTGGTGCTGGAGATCACCGAGGAGAGCCTGATCAATAATCTCGATCGGGTTCAGGGACAATTAGAGGAGCTGATTGCTTTTGGTCTTCGCATCGCCCTGGATGATTTCGGCACTGGATATTCCTCGCTCGCCATGCTGCAGAAATTGCCGGTCCAGTTCGTTAAGCTTGATCGAGAGTTTATCAACGATCTGGGTGTTTCAGAGGATACCTATTCCATCGTCAAGGCCGTGATCAAACTCTGTCATATTTTATCTCTTGAAGTGATTGCTGAAGGTGTCGAGACTGAGGCTCAGCTCAATATCCTGAAGACACTTGGATGTAATTACTTTCAGGGTTACTACTTCCACAAACCCATGGCGGCGGAGTCATTTACTGCGTTGGTTGATACTCGGAACGACAATCCGGAAAACATCGCTCGCCTGAAACTGGTGACCTAGTTTCCAGTCCAATTGACCAGTAGCCTCGGTACACCCGTATGTGTAGAAAGGGTATAGTTCAGGTCTGGCCTTTGGGAGTGGTTATTGGTGAAAATTCCGGTTGGTATCAGTGCCTGCCTGATGGGTGAAGAGGTCCGTCACAATGGCGGGCATAAGCGTGATGCTTATATCAATGGCACGCTCTCGGCCTACTTTTCTTTTCATAGTTTTTGCCCTGAGGTGGGAGTTGGCCTTAGCGTCCCCAGACCAGCTATTCGGCTGGTAGCCTCTGACGGTGGCGTCCGTGCGGTGGGCAGTCGTGACAGTGAATTAGATGTCACTGACGCATTGGTAACGTACAGCCACGAGCAGTTTCCTCTCATCGAGCAATATTCCGGCATGATCGTTAAACGCGCGTCTCCCAGTTGTGGCATGGAGCGAGTGAAAATCTACAACGATAAAAATATGCCTCATCCTGAGGGTACTGGTGTTTTTACCCGTGAGATCATGGCGAAATTTCCGCTGTTACCGGTGGAGGAGGAGGGACGTCTGGGCGACCCCGGACTGCGCGAGAATTTCATTCAGCGAGTATTTATCTATCACCGTTGGCGCACAGAATACGCACCTGAACTCAGTGTCACGAAACTAACCGACTTTCATGCCCGACATAAATTGATTTTTATGAGTCATGATCAGGACCGTTCCCGCGAGCTGGGTCGTATTGCGGCAAATGCCCGCAGTGACAACCTGGAATCAGTGGCTGTGGAATACATCGCATTGGTCATGGCAACCCTGAAAAAAGTAGCGACTCGAAAAAATCATATGAATGTCCTGCAACACATCCAGGGTTACCTGAAAAGGCAACTGGACAGAGATGACAAGCAGGAACTGGTTGAGGTATTTGAGCGCTATCGTTGTGGTGAAATACCGCTGATTGTCCCCATCACTTTGCTTAAGCACCATTTTCGTAAAGCGCCGGATGATTATATTCAGCAGTCCTGGTACTTAAGTCCCTACCCGGAAGAACTCAAATTGCGAAATCTGGTTTAAAGGCAAATGGGCATGGATACGCAGAAATCTAAAATCCCGGTTTTTCTGATACTACTGGACTTGGTAGGTGCGATACTCGTCGCCATTGGCATCCTGGGCGCTCTGGATGAAGGGACTGTTGGTGACTATCTGTTGCTGGCTGCCGGACTCGTGCTGATGCTGCCGTTGGTGCTGTACATTCTCAATCGGATGACAGGCCG
>JBFICU010000058.1:0-7824 GCA_041581855.1 Porticoccus sp.
ATGCATCGGCCCTCAATGGCGTGGCGGGCAATGACCCGGAAGACATGGCCGAGGACATGACCCCGCTGTTCCAGATGGTGGTGGATAAGGTTAACGCTCCAGCAGTCAATAGCGACGGCCCGCTGCAAATGCAAATCAGTGCTCTGGACTACAGTAGCTACGTGGGCGTGATCGGTATTGGCCGCATCACCCGTGGCAAACTGAAGACTAATGAGCAAGTAGTGATCGTTGATATCGAAGGCAAAACCCGCCGCGGACGCGTGTTACAGGTGATGGGGTATCGTGGCCTTGAGCGCTTTGAAGTGGAGCAGGCTCAGGCCGGTGACATTGTCTGTATTACCGGTATCGACAAGCTGAATATTTCCGACACTATTTGCAGCCCGGAAAAGCCTGAGGCGATGACTCCGCTGAGTGTGGATGAGCCCACAGTGAGCATGACCTTCCAGGTGAACGATTCTCCCTTTGCCGGGTTGGATGGCAAGTTCGTGACCTCCCGCAATATCAGGGAGCGCCTGGAGCAAGAGCTGATTCACAACGTGGCACTGCGTGTGAAAGAGGGCGACACCCCCGACAAATTCGTTGTCTCCGGTCGTGGTGAATTGCACCTGTCTGTGTTAATCGAAAACATGCGTCGTGAAGGTTTTGAGTTGGGTGTCTCCCGACCCGAGGTCATCCAGAAGGAAGTCGACGGCCAGATTCATGAGCCCTATGAGCAGGTGGTGATTGACGTTGAAGAGCAGCACCAGGGCGCCGTGATGGAAGAACTGGGGATGCGCAAGGCCGAGATGACCAATATGGAACTGGACGGCAAAGGCCGCGTGCGACTTGAGTTTATCGTGCCTTCACGAGGTCTGATTGGTTTCCGTTCCCTGTTCCTGACCCTGACCAGTGGTTCTGGCATCATGACCAGCATTTTTGACCACTATGGCCCGGTCAAAGCTGGTGAGCTGGCTGGCCGTCAGAATGGTGTCCTGGTCTCTATGACGAAGGGCAAAACTCTGGCCTATGCACTGTTTACCCTACAGGAGCGTGGCAGGCTGTTTCTGGGGCACGGTGCCGAGGTGTACGAAGGGCAGATTATTGGACTGCACTCGCGTAACAATGACTTGCCAGTGAATCCCACCAAGGCCAAGCAGCTCACCAACATCCGCGCAGCGGGTACCGATGAAAACCTGGTCCTGTCGCCTCCGGTGCGCCATACCCTGGAGCAGGCGCTGGAGTTTATCGCAAAAGACGAGTTGGTGGAGGTGACACCTCACCACATCCGTCTGCGCAAAAAACTCCTTACCGAAAACGAGCGCAAGCGTGCTGGTAAAAACTTCTGATCAGATTACCGGGGGTAAGCACTTAGTCGTGTTTGCATTCCCGGTGTCGAAAGCACGTCACCAGGTGGTCGTTGACCACCCCGGTGGCCTGCAAACAGACAGAGCAGATGCTGCTGCCGAAAAACCGGACACCTCGTTGCTTTTTGTCCCTGCTGATTTGATCCGATAGCGTTGTGCTGGTCGGCGCCTTGCTCATCTCCGCTTAGTTATTCCGTGCCGACTGGCCATCTATAAATCCCCATATGTCATTTGAAACGCTGCTCTTTTGTAGTGGTATGTGCAGAAAGAGTTGGGCATTGCGAATGGCGATGTCAATTTTAATGCGATAGCGGACAATAACGGCGTCCCACATCAGTCTGGCAATATTCATTTCGCCAAATTTCACTACTTGTTCCTGGCCAAATCCGGTAAAAGTCCGGCGGTAGTTTTCCCTCTTTCGCAGGGTGGTGATCCATGGCCTGGTCTGCCTGAGCACTCTTCAATACCATAAACTCGAGCAGGGTTTGATCGCTCCGCCAGAGGTGTTCCCACTCTGTGTCAAGGTGGTGCGGGTAAAGGACATCTCCCTTACATCAGGAGCGACGGGTCGGTTGTGTGGAACGGCCCCTTGGTCTAGGGTTGCTGTAGATTATGCGCGCATATGGAGGTACTGTAAGCAAACGTTTTTTTGAGTGAAATGACCCCGCAGATGAGAACGTATTTCCCCCGTATAAAACCCTATGCAACACACTGGCTGGCAGTGGATCAGCTGCACAAGCTGTACATTGAGGAAGTGGGTAATCCCGATGGAATCCCTGTGCTGTTTGTGCACGGCGGCCCTGGCGGTGGCTGCACGGAAAATGATCGCCGCTTCTTTGATCCGGAAAAATACAGAATCATTCTGTTTGATCAGCGCGGTTGCGGTCGCTCCAAGCCCCACGCTGAGTTGCGCCATAACAGTACCCCGGAGCTGGTGGCAGATATCGAAAAGATCCGGGTATTCCTGAAGGTGGAACAGTGGGTTTTGTTTGGTGGTTCCTGGGGCTCTACGCTCAGTCTGGTATATGCCGAGGCCCACCCCGGACGAATCTTGGGTATGATCTTGCGGGGAATATTCCTTTGTCGCCATCAGGATATTCACTGGTTTTATCAGGATGGTGCTAGCCATGTGTTTCCGGACTATTGGCAAGACTTTGTGGCGCCGATACCGCCTGCCGAACGAGGCAATATGCTAGCGGCGTACCATCGACGACTGACGGGCAATAACGAGATTGAACGTATGGCCTCCGCCAAGGCTTGGTCTGTCTGGGAGGGTCGGTGTGCCAGCCTTCACCCAAATTCTGATCTTGTGGAGCATTTGGGGAGTCCTCATACGGCACTGGCGATGGCTCGCATCGAAGCACACTATTTCATCCACGATGCTTTTCTGGAAGAAAATGAAATTGTTGCACATGCCGATCGGCTGCGGGGCATTCCCGCCGTGATTGTGCACGGTCGTTACGATATGGTCTGTCCGGTTGATCAGGCTTTTGCGTTATGTCAGGCTTGGCCCGAAGCAAAATTGGAAGTCATTAGGGATGCCGGGCACGCCTCTTCTGAGCCTGCTACGTTGTCGGCACTGGTGGACGCAACCGAGAGTATGGTGAAAACGCTGCAGGATGTTTCCTGATTAGCTGTTGTCTCTCAGGTATTGAAAAAGCTTGCGTGATGCCGCTGGTGGCTTGTTTTGTGAAGCTTCTTTCTGCGCCTGGCGGATCAATTGACGTAAGTGTTGCCGGTCCAGCTCGGGTATTTCAACCAGCAAATCTTCCATTGCCCGATCGCCTTCGCTCATCAGCCGATCACGCCAGTTCTCAAGGCGGTGAAAATGTTGACGGAAGGCCAGGCTCTCGTGATGGAAGCTGTCCAGCGCCTGTTGAATGGCATCACTGTCAATGACTCTCATGATCTTGCCGATATATTGCAGCTGGCGACGCTTCCCTTCGCGGTTCTTTAAGCGGCGAGCCAGCATGACCGCTTCTTGCAATTGTTCCGGCATGGGAATCTTGGCCAGTTTGGCCGGCGACAGATTAACCAGTTCTTCGCCCAGTTTTTGCAGGGCCGTCATCTCGCGTTTAACTGCGGACTTGCTTTTGGGCTGTTCTTCATCCGGCGTCAGTTCGGGAAAATCATTATCAATGGTCATGGCTTAATCGTTAACCGTAGCACAGGGCGGCTAGCCCTAAAAATGAGAGAAAACCCACCACATCTGTCACGGTGGTGAGTGCGACGCTTCCCGCCAAGGCGGGGTCAATGCGGCAGGCTTTTAATAGAATTGGAAGGCTGGCCCCGGCAACTGCGGCTGCGACAAGATTGATCGCCATGGCCGCAGCGATGATCACGGCAATCAGCGGGTCCTGGAACCAGGCCGCGGCCACTAAACCCATAACCACTGCCCACAACATGCCGTTGAGGGCGCCGACAGCGAATTCTTTGCTGAGCAGCCAGCGCATATTGTTGCGGCTGATTTGTCCGAGTGCCATGCCGCGGATAACGACCGTGAGTGTCTGGCTGCCGGCAACGCCACCCATGCTGGCAACAATGGGCATCAGGATGGCAAGTGCCACCACTTTGTCGATGGTGGCTTCAAAAATATTGATGACTGCCGATGCGAGAATGGCAGTCATGAGGTTCAACCCCAGCCAGACTGCGCGACGAGGCGCGGTGCGTTTGACCGAGGCAAAGGTTTCTTCTTCGTCACTGAGGCCGGCAAGACCCAGCAATGAGTGAGCGGCATCTTCCATGATCACGTCGACCACGTCATCAATGGTAATCCTGCCCAGTAACTTGTTGTCCAGACCAATGACTGGAGCGGAAACCCAGTCATGTTTCTCGAACAGTAGCGCTACCTCGGAGTCGGGCATATTCGCAGGAATGGCGTCTACCTGGGTGACCATGATTTCCCGAACGGTGATGTTGGGGCTCGCCGTCAACAACTTGGTCAGCGGCAGGGTGCCGAGAAAACTATCCTCCCGGTTGACCACGAAAATACTGTCCGTGACCTCGGGAATTTCTTCATGTCGGCGAAGGTAGCGGAGCACGACGTCGATGGTGATGTCTGGACGAACCGTGATGGTGTCCGTATTCATCAAACCGCCAGCGGTGTCCTCATCGTACGTCAGTACGCGCTCTACACGCAGGCGGTCCTGGCTGCTCATGGCCTGCAGGACTTCAGGAATGACTTGATCAGGTAGTTGTTGCAGGATGTCCGCGACGTCATCCGGGTCCAGACCTTCGGTGAGAGAGGCCACTTCATGGCTTTCCATCTCGCGGAGGATTTCGCCGCGAAGCTCCTCATTCAGTTCACCGATTACTTCACCTTCAAGCTCAGTATCTACCAGGTCCCACAGAACCCTGCGTACCTTTGGGGGTGCAGATTCAATCTGGTCGGCGATGTCAGCAGGGGTGAGGTTGTTCAGCATGTGTCGCAGCAGCCGAACATTGCTGGAATGCATCAATTCATCAATACTGGCGAGCCGTGACAATTGGCTAACTTTTTCGTTGGGCGCCTGCATCTGATGAGTAATCCCTGGCTCTCGGTTGGATGGCCGATAGTGTATAGGGGGGCGTTATAAAATTACAGCGAAGTCGCACCCTCTTGGGGCTATTGCTCTTCGTCGAATCGGTTGGCAATCAGATGTTCAATGTCGCGATGGGCGCGTTCGGCATCGCTGCCGTCAAAGTAAAAATGCAGGGTGGTTCCCTGTGTGGCGGCCAGCAGCATCAGGGACATAACACTTTTGGCATCGACGAGTTTTTGTGGGTCGCGTCCGGTTTTGATGGTGCAGCCATATTTTCCCGCCGTGGAGGCGAGTTTTGCTGCAGCCCTGGCATGAAGCCCAAGGCGATTAATGATGATTAATTCTGTGCGAATGGATTGCGACATATGAGTCCTTCATCTCGGGGGCTGTCAGGATAGCTCACGGTGTCTAACCTGCACATTGGGGTGCTGGGTAGTGAAATAGTCACCCAGTTCGTTGCAGATGTAAACAGAGCGATGCTGCCCTCCGGTGCAACCGATGGCAATGGTCAGATAGCTGCGGTTATTGGCACGGAAAGAGGGTATCCAGTGATTGAGGAACTGCTTTAGATCCTCAACCATTCGGACCACTTCAGGTTGTGTTTCCAGAAAATCAATCACAGACTGATGATTACCCGTGAATGGGCGTAGCTCCTGTTTCCAATGGGGGTTGGGTAGGCAGCGTACATCGAGTACAAAATCGGCATTGGCAGGAATACCCCGCTTGTAGGCAAAGGACTCGAACAGGATGGCCATATCATCTTTGCTATCTGGAACAATTTGTTTCTTGATGACATCTCTCAGTTGGTGGAGTGTCATGGTGCTGGTATCAATGTGGCGAGTGGCGATGGAAGCAATTGGGTCAAGCAGCTTGGTTTCCAGAGCAATGGCTTCACTGATGTTGATGCGATCAGAACTCAGTGGGTGT
This sequence comes from Porticoccus sp., assembly GCA_041581855.1. Taxonomy (GTDB): domain Bacteria; phylum Pseudomonadota; class Gammaproteobacteria; order Pseudomonadales; family Porticoccaceae; genus Porticoccus. The sequence continues at coordinate 5,792 of JBFICU010000058.1, forward strand.
TTGCGCCGGGTCTCGCTAAACCGCTGGATCAGCACACTATTGCTGGCGTCAAGAAAGACTACTTCGTAATCAACCCCGGATTGCTTGAGTTGGTCCAGGACCTGGGGCAATTGTCCCAGATCGCTGGACAGATTACGCACATCGATGCCTACGGCGATTTTTTCCAGCCAGCGTCGGTTTGTGGGGTCGCCGGCTAACTGGAATAGCCCTGGAAGAAGACTGGCGGGGAGGTTGTCGATACAGGTGAAGCCGACATCCTCGAGAACATTCAGTGCGGTACTTTTACCGGAACCTGAGCGCCCACTCACCACCACTAGTCTCATAGGAAGCCCTCAGGCTGACCGGTCTGCGGTGGCTGCCCGATACAGGGACTCATTTGAGCCCGCCTGGCGTAGCTCTTCGCGAACGGACTCGTCCTGAAGCAGTTCAGCGATCAATGACAGAACCTGCAGGTGCTGATCATTTTGCTCTTCGGGTACGATGAGGGCAAAAATCAGGTCGACGGGTTCGCCATCAATGGCATCAAAATCCACTGGTTCCTGTAGCTTGATCAGAGCGCCGGTGATTTTGTCGCAGCTGCCAAGACGGCAGTGGGGTATGGCGACACCTTCACCTATACCGGTGCTGCCCAACCGTTCGCGAGACAAGAGTCCCTGGTAGAGCTCGTCGGCGGTGACGCCATCCATTCTTTCTGACAGAAAATCGGATAGATTCTCAAGAACTTTTTTTTTGCTACCTCCCGGAGCATTGGCGACAATGTTTTCCGGGAGCAGTACGTCGTTAAGTTTCATCAGGGGTTATCTACCGCGGTTTTTTTCCTTGTGTTTAATCAGCTGGCGGTCGAGCTTGTCTACAAGTATGTCGATAGCCGCGTAAAGATCTTCGTTCTCGGAGTTCGCAAAGAACTCGCCGCCGCTCACATGCACAGTTGCTTCTGCTTTCTGGATCAACTTGTCCACAGAGAGAATGACGTTGGTGCTGGTGATGCGGTCATTGTGGCGCTCGAGTTTGGAGAGTTTGGTGGTGACATAGTCTTTAATTGCATCGGTTATGTCGAGATGATGTCCGCTGATATTCATTTGCATGCGGTACTCCTTATAGATATTGATTGTGGGGTTAAACGTTGGGGTGGTAGCGCTTCCTTTCGCTGGAGGATGGAATACCCATCCCCTCCCGGTATTTTGCCACAGTGCGTCGTGCCACCTGTATGCCCATGTCTTGCAGCAGCGAGGTCAGCTTATTGTCGCTGAGAGGCTTGCCGGGATTCTCTGCACTGATCATTTTTTTCAACATAGCGCGAATCGCTGTGGATGAACACTCCCCGCCACTTGCAGTGGAAACGTGGCTGGAAAAGAAATATTTAAGTTCGAACACCCCTTGGGGGGTGTCGATATATTTTTGGGTGGTTACTCTTGAGATGGTGGACTCATGGAGTTCAAGACGGTCTGCAATATCAGCTAGCACCATCGGCTTCATGGCTACTGGACCCTGTTCGAGAAATCCCTGCTGCATCTCCACAATGCTGGTAGCGACACGCATCAGTGTGTCATTACGGCTCTCGATACTACGGAGGAACCACTTGGCTTCCTGAAGATGGCTTTTCAAGAAGGTATTTTGTTGGCTGGAGTCAGCTCTTCGAATCAGCTGGGCGTAGTGCTGATTGATGCTGAGCCGGGGTGTGATGTCTTCGTTAAGCGATACCTGCCAGTGATCATTTGTCTTGGTGACACGAACGTCAGGTACCACGTATTCAATATCATCATTGCGAATCGCTTCGCCTGGGTGCGGTGACAGGGTCTGGATCAGTTGGACAGCGCTTTCAATGGTTTCCTGATTGAAGCCTGTCAGTCGCTCAATCTGACGATAATCCCGCTGGCCCACCAATTCCAGATGGTTGCTTACCAATTTTTTAGCTTCTGGCAGGAAGGCGGTCTCTGATGAAAATTGATTGAGCTGGATGAGCAGACACTCTGCGAGGCTGGTGGCTGCTACCCCTGGTGGGTCGAATTGCTGGATAAGGTGGAGGACGGCAA
>JBFICU010000059.1:0-7811 GCA_041581855.1 Porticoccus sp.
ATTTATACGTCCGGTCACATCGCTAACGGAAAGATGGGCTCCGCTCAGTGCCGGGTGATTCACATCGACTGCGGCATCAAGCATAGCAATGGTCAGATTGCGCCCCAGATATTCGCGCGCACCGAGCCCGACAAGGTCTTTCGCATATTCTTTGCCATAGCCGCCATCACTACCCTGTAGGTAAAAAAGCCGGTTGTACTCCAAGGTTGCCTCCGGCAGGCGATTTTTCACCTGATCCAGAAAAGCCACAGGGTCTTTTTGAGGCGGGACACGATAAACGGTGAGCACCTGCCCCAGGCCCCCCAGTACCTTGCGCTGCTTGATGGTCAGCCCCAAGTCGAATAACTGCAAGCGTTGTGCTTCAGCCTCTTTGAGCGAAGCAGAATTCACCAAAATCTCACCGGGGATTCGATTATCGGGTGGCTGCATCACAAATTGGGATTGGCGCTGTCCCGGCATGGCAGGAATAGGCTCTGATACAATTTCACCGCCCCGGGTTGGTCTTATGGGCAAAGGGTCGGTAGAAACGGGGGTTTCCCTCGTTCTTTTTTCTACCGAGTACGGCGACACGTTATCTGGCTCTCTGGAAGGGAATTCCTCTGATACTGTTTCCAGCCCGGGTTGCGGAGGTATTGGGAAACGAGGAACTGCAACGGCACTTGTATTATCGGGCTGTGATACGCGCTCTGTTGTCGTCTGGGATGAGGCTGCTTGAGGTATTTCCCTCGTGGACACGGAACTGCCTGTTTCAGCCTGCACCTCAATCGCCAGCAACAGGATCAGGAAGTATTTCCATTTTACTGTGCGGTTAATCATCCGGGACAACCTGAACATGTTCCACTATGGGTGAAGCTTCAAGCTGCCGAAGCAGCTTGGCCTGCTCATCCGACTTGGGGATGCGAACAGCCACCATGCCAAGGGCAGAAGGACCCGCGACGACTTCGCCCTCGATCGAGGCCAACAGCACTTCTATTCCTTTCCAGCTGGCCTGATCGCTGAACATGACCTTCACGTAGAAAGCATCTACCTGATGCTGAACAGATTCGTCCCCTCCTAACAACTCTACATCTACAGGTTTTGGCAAATACACCAATAGCGCAGATTGCACAGCAATAATCATCACCGCCGCTACGGAAGCCAGTTTTAGCCACGGAAAGGTAACCTTGGTTGCCGCTTCCTTGTCTGGAAGCGATTGTTGAAAACGACGCCAGGATAGTTCTGTCGGGGCAGTCACCAATTCTTCAGTGCCTATCGCAGCCTGCAATTTACGCAGTAATTCTGCTTCCCTCGCGGCTTCCTCTGAGCGCTGTATCAACGCCTCAACGTCCCGTAACTCCTCACCTTGGAGCGTACCGTTGATGTACCAGGGCAGTAACGCCCATAGTTGCTCATCTCGCTGTGTATCATTCATAACGGCCACTCAAATCCAATCTCTCTATGTAGTAGTCGTTTCCAATCAAGAAATGGTTCACGTAGCGACTGGCTCCAACAGAAACCTGCCAAGGCATGCCAATAGCTGTTTTTTTGCCGACATCATGCGAGTTTTTACCGTACCTTCCGGTATCTCCAGAATGGCGGCAATTTCCGGATAACTGTGACCTTCATAGAAAGTGAGATAAACCACCTGACGGTGGCCATTGGCCAATTCCCCGAGACAGGTCTTAACGTACCGACCATTCTCGGCTGCCAGCTCTATATCAAGCAGGGAACAGGAAAGATTTTCGCTGGACTGCACATCAATGTTACTTTCATCATCGTGGTCGTGGCGTACACTTTTTCTCACCTGATCCACCGATTTGTGGTGAGAAATTGCCAATAACCAGGTTTTGACAGAAGAATTTCCAGAATAGGTGTGGCCTTTCTTCCACACCTCCATCATCACTTCATTGAGCACTTCGCTGGCATCGACTGGGTTTTTCACAGTTTTCAGCGCAAAACCATATACCGCGCCCGCATGACGCTTGTAAAAGCACTCCATGGCAACCTGGTCACCAGTTGCTATCTTGGCAAGCAGTTCTGCATCCTGAACCATCAAAAACCTCTTTCCTTGAAGCACCTACTCCATTGTATAAATAAAATTCGCCAGCGGGCTCTGGCCAATCACCTGTCCCTGGGGATTCAGGGCATTGATGCGCCACTGGTAGACTTTACCTTCCATCAACTTTTCGTTAACCAGCTTGGATAACACGGCATGCTGTGGGTGTTGAGGCAACAACATTCCCGCCACGAATATTGGGGGCTGCTCCCCGAGCTGCTGAAATATCTGCAACTGATAAACCACAGTACCTACCACAGGTGTCCAGCTCAATTCTGAAGACGGATTCAAATCACCTTTATCCGGCGAAATACGAATCTCAACCACCGCTGTCCCTGTTTTGGCCAGCACCTGATAAGCGGCCTCTACCACACGGTTTGGATCGGGACAGTTAAAATCATTGCCTCCAGTGGGCGTTTGTTCCCGGTCTACCAGGCAGAATCGGAGCAGGTATTTTCCCGGCCTGTCTGTCGGCAGTAGCGGACTCTGGATTCTGGACTGTTGTGCCGCATTTAGCGTTTGTTTTATCAGCCGCAACGTCCTATACATGGGCAGTCCTTCTGTACTGCCGGGCTCGGCAACTTGCCAGGTCCCTTCCAGCACACCACTGCCACTGTAATTCACATCCAGAAAAGCCTTTAACTCCTCCGCGGGGTCGACCACGATTAAATTGGTCTGATTGGCAAAGCTCAACTGCATTCTCTGTACGGCAAACAGATTCAGTTCACGTGTGGAACGAAGGCCACTACTGGTTAATCGAAATATCACATCAGCGTTGACGCCACTGCCGAAACGACCGCCAACGGTGGTGAAATGACGGCGAATGACGACCGCATTCAGCCCCGCATCAAGCCACGCCTGTACCTGTGCCCCAGACACCTGGAAGGACTCGCTGTAACTGTTCCCTGATGGGGTAATCGCCCCTGCCAGAATAATCGGAGTTGCGGCATTTGCCACCACGGCCTGACTGGAATAACGATCTGTGGTGGATTGAACATGCCAGGTAATAGTGAAGCTATTGACCCGGTTCGCCACCAGCATGGCAACTGAAGAATTGCCGCTTGCACTGGTCACTTGGGCGAAACTCTGCCCCGCTATCATCAGAAACGACAACCCCAGAAGGAGTTGAACTGTAAAACCTGTCAATAATCTATTCAGTGTTAATGTACTCATTTAACGATCCCTCAATCCCTGTTACCGGCCCAATAAAGGTTAAAACCCAGGTTTATTTGCCAGTTTTCAAAATCATCATGTATCACTTTATCCTGCTGACGGCCGTAACTACCGTTGAGAAAAAGATCAAGACCAGGCCAGTTAGTGCGAGCCTGATATGCTTTCCAAATCAGCTGAAAAGTGCCCGTGTAATTATTTAGCTCAGAGTCCAAAAACTGCGGATCTCCAAAACTGTTGTCGTTACGGGCGAGAAAATAGTTCAGTGTAAACAACAGTTTTTCGGGAATTAACTGAATCCGGGTATCGATTCCAAGGTTGAATGTCTCATATTCATTATCTGTAGAAGACTCATCAAAAGTACTCCACTGTAAACTGGGAGACAGGGAAAAACGGGGGCTTGGATACCAGCTTAACTGGAGAGAAGTGAGATCATTTTCACTGTCTGGCTGGGGGGTATAAATTTCAACCAGATTCTGGATAACAGCCTGGCTCTGATCGTTGATATCCGTCTGGGTATGACTGAATCCCCAGCTCCAGCTGGTATTGCTAAAGGTCGCGCCCACGGAGTACTCGCGATTCTCATTATCCACATCAAAGCCAACCAAAAGCGCATCACCATCGCTCTGGGCACTGTCCGTGTAATGGATGTAACTGTAGAAACTGGGAGCGCCCAGCAATGACCAGATATTCTGATCGCTGCTTATAGTCGGTGTGTAATTGAGATCCAGACCACTGTAGTCGATGGACAAGGTAGCGCGCATGGGATCGTTGTCGACATTATTTTCCTGGCGCAGTAACTCAACGGTAAATGCCAGGCCACTCTTGTTGCCTGACAGGGTTAACCGGTTGGCTTCAATATCGCCGGCAAGTCCCAGATTGGCAATGCTGTAAAAATTCTCACCAACGTTTTGATGCTGCACAGAAAGAGTCCAGTAATCGAGAGCAAGTGAAGGCAGATCGCCATTGGAATTCACATTCAACAATAGCTTGTATGCTTCGTCGTTTTGCTCCCCCTCGCCTTGGCCAATACCATCACTGTCAAAATCAGACTTGGCATACTCCATATGAATCCACAGCGAGCGATTCATCCACAGGGAATCAACTGTTGTATTCCAACTGCTGCCACCGTAGACCGTATTCGGATCATATACAGTAAAGCCACTGCCGGCCGTGGTTCCCTCGCCATCGACATATCCAAAGCCCAGAAGAAGTCGCTCTGGGTAATCAGCAAGGGGGTTAAATGAGAGCAAACCACCCGAGGTCTCCTCCGAGCTATCATCGGCTGTTACCAAGTTGTTGTCATAAGCGTTGGTGGTATCGCTTATCACATTGAAAAAGGTGCCTTGCAAGGTCTGGTCTGAGTTATGTAACTGCGCTGTTACACCACGCCGCTGATAACTGGAAAAAAGCATATTTTCCATTTCAATAGGGGTATTTCCGGCATAGATACCGGCACTACCATAATCGCCGCTGTGTTTTAGACCTGCCTGATAATTGGCCACCGCCCATTCATCCCCATTGTTGTTATTTTCTGAATTGGCGTCGTACACCGATTGCAGGTTGGCGGTCAGCTGTAAATTCTGGCTGGTATGTGAAATATTCGCATCGATAGCACCGTTGGTATTATGGCTCTCTATGCCTTTAAAACTGGCATCCTGCTCTTCATCAATGCGGGAACTGGTATTCAGTGTGCTGTTGTATTGCCAACGGGTCGAAGGCTGGGGATGTATGGTGATCTCCTGTTCTGCCAGCGTCTGAACTTCGCCATCTGCATAAAAGGCTATGACACTGGCCAAATACTCTCCTTCCGGAAGCTCGGTACTGATGGCAACTTTCGCAACAGAATCCCCAAACTCTGCAAAACTGGTGACATCATAACCACCAATTTCGACACTGAGATTCAATAATTCTTTCTGTTGCAGTTGTTGCTGAAAGGACAGCTCAAGTGTTTCAGCACCATAAACATCTCCAGCCACCATCACTAGGGTGACCATGAATATATGCTTAATATTTTTCCCCGAACGAAACATGACCTGATTGCTCCCTGATATTTCTTCTATGGAACCCCGACAACCGTTCCATCTCCTAACTTCACCACCGGCCCCCAGATTTAACCCCTTTGAAAACAAAACCTCCCGATTACTGAGAGAATCAGGTAATTGTTACGGGTTTAATCTCCTTAAACAGACCTGTTTAGTCGTGAAAAATGGTCAAGCGGTTCATTGATGGCAAACATTTTGTTGGCCTAGCCATCTCATCCTAACTAACCAGAAAAAGCTTCCATATTCAGTTTGGGGAATTTTTTCAGGCACACTGAACAACTATTTATTTCGGCATTAACCAAAAGGCTATCATCTTAGCCCGCTGATAATCTGAAGGATACGTCTAAAAAATCAACAAAATTAGACTACAAAAGGACTATGACAAATATTTTCAATGACAAACAGGCTGTATGTTTCAATTTACCTTTCGGGGTTGATTCCATTCTGTGCTGAAGAAACTAGCGCTTTCGTTTAAGCCGTTTTTCACATGCTTTATGCCCGGCTATGGTGATATGAAGCTTACCGCCTATCGCCACTGAACCTTATTCAACCAATCGCCCCGATAGAAAAGGCTGTAAAAGAGGTAGCTAAACCAGGCTACCCGGGATAGTTGATTCTGTTCAGGTAGGAGAGCTAACCCGCTAGCGAAGATAGCCCACCCCCTCCAACGGGGATAAATCACAGCAAAAGGCAGTAGCCAAATGAGGTGCCAAGGCAGGAAAGGACCACAGTGCTATGGGAATAAAAAAAACATGGGACACCAGCGCATAAAGTGAGCCGTTAAACTGTCACTGCTGGATGATAATCCGCAAACGCGGCCATATCCGAGCCGTTTTATAAGAGCAAGGGCGTGTAAAGCACAGGCAGAACCAGCAAAGAACCTACCCAGGATAATTCCTTTCTCCACTGCCGCTTTGGTCGCTCTGATGGCGTCATCCAGCGCTTCCTTGCGGCTCCTCATCTCTGATTCCGTATGCGCGGGATTTGGCTGCCAGCGCAATGACAGTGGGCTGCTTTTTGCGGCAGCAGACAATAATACCCCAGCTGTAGTTGCGTCAGCCCAGCGCCCACTTCATGCTGACGCCAGAGCCAGACAAGCATCCACAATGAAGTGGATCGCCGGGATGCCAATTATTGATGACAGTAGCCGGCGCAGCACTCAGAAACGGGTAATAAGCACGATTGAAAGGTTATTTGCTGTCTGCCCTGGAGATAAACCTGTGCTCTTCGACATTCACCTTAATTTTTTCTCCTGTGGAGATATATTCAGGCACCTGAATTGTTACACCTGTCGATAATTTTGCAGGTTTGGTTCTTGACGTTGCAGAAGCGCCCTTAATGGATGGATCGGTTTCTACCACCTCAAGCTCTACACTGGTTGGCATATCAAGCGCGACGGGCACATCGTTAACGACAATCACCTGAACACCCGTGGTCTCTTCATTAATAAAGAGTATCTCATCGGCTATTGCATCTTTATTCAAGCTGTAAGGCGTGTAATCTTCCTGATCCATAAACACATATTCGTCGCCGTCGGCGTATGAAAACATGACAGGCCTGCGAATCAGGTCAGCCAGATTCAGCATATCCGAGTCTTTGAACGTCTCGTCAATTTTGCTGCCTGTGACCACATCGTACATGCGCATGCGGTAGAGACTGCCGCCCGCCCTGCCCTGAGGAACGGAACGTTCAATATCTCTTACGATGTAGGCTTTGCCGTTAAAGTCGATTGCCGCATTCTTTTTTATTTCGCTTGCTTTAGGCATTTTTATAATCCAGAAAGTAAATTTTAAAGGATAGGTATAGTTTCAACATGCTGTTCTGGGAGTGGTGTTGGCTCACCAATCGCAGGGTCCGGCTCGTCGTGCAGAGAACAAACCCCGCCGCTTCGCTATGAGTTAACTTCTTCTGTGTTGTGACTGTATTCCCGGCGTATTTCTACCACTTGTACGGTATAGGATTCATACCATTTTTTTCTGCCACTTGCCTGTGCGTTCAGGTGTTCGCTATTTTGCTTCCAGTTTTTAATATCGTCTTCCGTGTTCCAATAAGAAATTGCGACCCGTCTGTCACCATCCATTAATGCGTAGAACTCTAAACAGCCGTACTCTTCAAAAGCCAAGACTTTCATACGCTCAATGGCTTCGGAATACTCGTCATCAAGTGTGCCGACTGTCGCCCGAAAAATTACTGCATACATAATAAGTTAACCTTTTGGCCGCCAATCATATTCCAGCATTGTCAGAAATCAATGCGTTTCGCTGCCATTTTCATGTCAAAAGAACGTTTGTCGCTGATCAAGGCAGCCAGGGCATCATTCAGTCACTGGTTTTGTTTCTTAGCGCTTGGCGGCACTCGTCTTGACTCGTCCGCCTTACCATTACCCATTCCGCCAAACCTGCGGCGGCCACCGAACCATATTCAAGTAATCGCACCCATAGGGGGAGTTGAAAAAGAGGCAGCTTAACCAGGCTGTTCTGGAAGTTGATTCCGGTCAGGTAGGAAAGCAACACTGCCAGCGAAGAAGTCCAACTCCACCAGCGGGGATAGATCACAGCAAA
>JBFICU010000060.1:0-7725 GCA_041581855.1 Porticoccus sp.
CACTTCTTTAGGTGGTGTCACAGTTTTCTGGGGTACGCCGTTAACGCGCTGTTCCTGATAGGTTCTTTGCTTAACATCAAAGCGATGATGTTTTGCCTCATCAGAACCGTTGCGGGTAATCAGGTCAATTTGAGGTGGTGCATCACGGCCCAGTCCAAACACAAACACCCCATCTTTCTCTACCCGGATTGGGCGTCCCATCAACTCGAGCCGCTCACCGGGTGCCACCCGACCTATCAGCATCCCCCCCTGTTCCAATGGACCAGACAGGTCAAGGGCCGTGACAACACATGACAGCGGGCAGAGAAGCGCAAATAAAAGTGAGCGTAGCAAGTGTATGTCTCGTCGGTTAGAAATTAGGGTGAGGGTACGGTTCCAAGGATTCTACATCACAGTGAGTACCGGTTTGCAGCACTCTGATGGCATTGGCATCGGCACAGACCTTGTTATTGTGGGCAGTGTGTACAAAGCCATACCGCTCCACCCCTTGGCAGTCACCACGAAAACGCATCAGGACCCGCTTCCCATCAACCAGCTCAATGACTGCGGCACGGGAATCCAGTACATAAAAGTGGCTAACCAGCGAACTGCTGAGACAGCCATTTTCGATACCCCACAAAGCCGGCTCTGCGTCTCCAATATCAGCCGTAGTAATGTGAGGAGGGGAAGCATGAACGATGGCAGGCAGCAGTGTGACGCCCAAACTGCAAAGGGCTGACAGGAAAAATACCCGAACTTTTTGGGACTGCACTCCACACCTCAATCAAACGCTGAAACTGCCGAATTAGATTATCCGTCAGGCCATCCGTTCCTCGAACAGCGCATTTAATTTTTCGGATGCTATGATAGCTCACTGCTAACCCCCCTCATCAAGCCCCTTGCCATGCATACCGAACTGCCACCTTTCACACCACCAACCGGACTGCGCAATGCCCACCTGCAGAGCATGCTCAACAGCCTTGGGCCTCGCCCCTGGCAAGTAACCCGGCGCAGCGCCACGATGACCGCCCGCAGCCAGCCCCTTGTGCTGAAGGGGGAGCATCAGGGCAAGCCTGTGAAACTGCTGGCCAACTTTGATCAAGCGGACCGGAGCAATCAGCAACTGGCGATTCTGCTGCATGGATGGGAAGGCAGCAATGAATCCACCTACCTGTTATCGGCAGCCGACCACCTCTATCGGCAGGGCTTTAATATTCTGCGACTGAACCTGCGCGATCACGGCGAGAGCTTCCACCTCAACGACACCACTTTTAACTCCACCCTTTCAGAAGAGGTCGCCAGTGCCATTGCCGATTTTCTGACCCGGCATCCCCACCGGGTTCGCTACCTGGCGGGATATTCTCTCGGAGGCAATTTTGCACTTCGCATTGCCGCCGATCATGGCGAGGAACTTGCCCTAACCGCAGTAGCAGCCATCTGCCCGCCTGTGGACCCAGCCCATGCCATGAAAAGGATTATGGAAGGAGCCATGTACCGGAATTATTTTCTGGACAAGTGGAGCGACTCCCTCAAGAAGAAGTTGCATTATTTTCCGGAACTCCTGGAACACAACGGTCTGCCACGCTTTGAATCACTGACAACACTGAATGACTATTTCGTGTCGACCTTCACCCCCTTTCAACACGCGGCAGAATATTTTGCCGCCTACGCACTCTGCGAAGATCGACTGACCGCGTTGTCTGTACCTGCCTACCTGATTACCAGCGAGGATGACCCGATTGTGCCGGTATCCGATCTGCGTCTCATCAACAAACCAGCGGCGCTGAAAATTGAGGTCACGGAATTCGGGGGGCACTGCGGTTTTATTGAAAATTACCGCTTGGAGAGCTGGAGTGATCGCTGCCTGTCAATGATATTCAATCACCATCAAAACACGCCTGAATCTGCTCACCGCTGAAACCACGGTACTGCAAAAAACGACTGCGGCGAGCGCGCTCCTGAAAACTATCACAGGGCTGTTGACCGTATTTACGGCCCACCACATCAGCAGCGAGCTGAAACCAGTCCTCACCACAATCAGCCAATACCTGTTCCGCCATGGCTGTCTGTATACCGCGCTGCTGTAATTCCTGGCGAATGCGGTAAGGACCCTGCCCCTTTCGAATGCGAGAGGAGACAAAAGCCTCTGCAAACCGCTGATCCGATTGCAGATGATCACGTTCTAACGACTCAAGCACCTCCGGTATCAATTCACTGTGATCAGGGAACCGTTCGGTCAGTTTGGTCAGTAATTCCAAGGCCGAGTGTTCCCGGCGAGCCAGTAGATCCATGGCCCGATAGCGCAATTGTGCTCGCGGATTTTTTTCCTCAGGACTACTCATGGGGCTAACGACTCAAAACATTCGTTGGCTGGGCTCAAGGCTGCTTACCCGGTGGTTCAAGTGTGCTTCCCGTTGATTCCAATGCAGGCGTCCCACTCGAGTCCGCTTCTTCCACTGGCTTTTCAACAAGACCCAACCACTGACCGATTTTTCTGAGAAGGCGCATCAGCAATCGCAGTAATTTTGGCAACAACCAGATCACCAGGGCGATAAACACAATCATCAGGCAGAGGAACAACAGCGGGTGGTTGAACATTGCCCACATGCCCCCCAGTACCATCAGGTCTTCACTGATGGAAGCCACCCAGTTGGTAAATGGTTCTGGCGATGTATTGATCAACGCTCGCGTAGAAGCCTTGGTTAGGTGACTGGCTCCAGCCATTGTGCCACCCATCAGCCCCGCGGCAATTTCCAGCGCGGGTGTGACATCACCCACTGCCCCGGCAGCGAGCATCGCACCTGCGGGTATGCGAATAAAAGTATGCAGGGCATCCCATCCCGTATCCACACCGGGGACTTTATCGGCGAAAAATTCCACCGCATACATTACCCCCGCGGCAAAAATAACCAGCGGGTCCTGTAAAACGGTCAACTCTGCTGGCAATTGCACATTGCCCGTCGCCCCTGCCAACCCCAACACCAGTACCGCCGCGTAGAGGTTGATCCCGCTTGCCCAGCCAACCCCCATGGTGAGTGCGATAACACTGATCAACTCATGGTAATTATCCATCACATGCTCCTGCCAACCGGAAGTCGGTCTGTATCAAAGTGCAACTCAGTAGTTAAGGCTATGTTCGTTTTATCCCGGCCTCATGGCAAGTCAGTCCCACCGTCTAGCGGGCTGGGATTGAAATGGCGCCACCAGTAATTGCAGCAGGCCCTGATCAACTGACCGGTCAAGTCCAATCACCATATCCGGGGTTCGGGCCGTGGCGGACCGGCTGCCAAACAACCGGTCCCAGAAGCTGAATATCGCACCATAATTACTGTCGGTGTCCCGCTGTTCAACATGGTGATGCACCCAGTGAATCGAGGGCGTGATAATCAGCCACGAGAGATAGCGCTCCAGCTTCCCTGGCAAACGGATATTGGAGTGATGAAACCCCGTAAAAATAATTATCAGAGATTCGAAAATGATCACTGAGGAAAGTGGCAGGGCAAAACAGAAAATCACGGCAGCCCTGACCAATGCCGACAAAATCACTTCACCAAAATGGAAGCGCAGCGCCGACGTTACATCCAGCCACTGATCAAGATGGTGCACCCGGTGAAAACGCCACAACCAACTGATGCGATGATTAGCTCGGTGCCACCAGTAAATCCACAGATCCAGCAGTAGCAAATCCACCAACAGCCAGGACCATTGTGGCAGCCATGCAGACCACCAATAACTGGCATGATTGGCGGCGTACAACGTGACCGGCAATACAATCAGGAGAGACGCCAGGCTGTTACAAAACCACAATGACAGGTTCCTGAACAGACGCCGCCCATTGGCAACAGCTATAGCAACCGGCACTGCAGGTAAGACCCTCTCTGCCACAAATAGCAGCAATAACACCCCAAATACGATGATTGTTTTGTAGGTAATCAGTTCCGATATCACCATGCTTCACCGGGAGTCGTCATTGACCAGGCCACCGTTTTCGCTCCAACAGATTGAACCATTACCTGTTACAGACCCCGCAATTTAACAATCATTACAAAAAAACCGTGCTTTTAACGGCACGGTTTTTTGTCTTGGGGCAAGAAACAAAGGAGTTGTATTAGATGTCGGCCTCTTCAATTTCTGCCACATCCACTTTTTCGCTGACTTTTGGCGACTTCGCTACAGGCATCAATTGCTCACGGATCTTCTGCTCAATTTCAGCGGCGACCGCGGGGTTTTCCCGCAAGTATTCACAGGCATTGGCCTTGCCCTGGCCGATTTTTGTGCCATTGTAGGCATACCAGGCACCAGCCTTATCCACGAGGCCACACTTAACACCCAGATCGACCACTTCGCCGAGGTGGTTGATGCCTTCGCCATACAAAATCTGGAATTCACACTGCTTGAAGGGTGGCGATACCTTGTTCTTGACCACCTTCACCCGGGTTTCGTTGCCCACCACTTCCTCCCCTTCCTTGACGGCACCAATGCGGCGTATATCTAACCGCACTGAGGAATAGAACTTCAGGGCATTACCACCAGTAGTGGTTTCGGGGTTGCCGAACATCACACCGATTTTCATGCGAATCTGGTTGATGAAGATCACCAGGCAATTGGCCTGTTTGATGTTGCCGGTCAGTTTGCGCAGCGCCTGGGACATCAAACGCGCCTGCAAGCCAACATGGTGATCCCCCATCTCGCCTTCGATCTCGGCACGCGGTGTCAAGGCTGCCACGGAATCCACCACCAACACATCAATGGCGCCAGAGCGCACCAACATGTCAGTCACCTCAAGAGCCTGTTCGCCGGTATCCGGCTGGGAGACGATCAGGTCATCCACATTGACGCCTAGCTTCTCGGCATAATCCGGGTCCAACGCATGCTCCGCATCCACAAAAGCGCAGGTGCCGCCCTTTTTCTGGGCTTCTGCAATAACCTGCAACGTCAGGGTGGTTTTACCTGAAGATTCCGGGCCGTAGATTTCCACGACACGTCCTTTAGGCAGGCCGCCTATACCCAAGGCGATATCTAGCCCAAGGGAACCGGTAGAAATAGAGGGCATAACCACGTGCTCTCTATCACCCATACGCATGACTGTTCCCTTGCCAAACTGGCGCTCAATTTGGCCCAGCGCCGCCTGAAGTGCTTTTTCCTTGTTTGGATCCATGACCGATGCCTCTTTGCTACTTAAATCGCTATGTAAAATCAGAATGCGGGTAGCTTACCCCAACAGCAGAACACTGTATAGCCATACAGTAGTTTAATTCTCGAGCAGATTGATCAAACCGGTCAACGCCTGCAACACAGATGCCGCTCTCACTGTGCGCCTGTCGCCTTCAAAGTGCAGACAGCGCGTTGTTGAAACACCGTTGCGGTGGAGCCAACAAAACCATACGGTGCCTACGGGTTTCTCTACCGTACCACCACCGGGTCCGGCTACCCCACTTACTGCGACAGCGATATCTGCCTCAGCCAGGTTCAAGACACCCCGGGCCATTTCCCTCACCACCGCCTCGCTGACGGCCCCCTGTGCAGACAGCGTTTGCGGAGAGACGCCCAGCAATTGCTGCTTGGCGCTATTGGCATAGGTGACCAATCCCAGCCGGAACCAGCTGGAACTGCCAGCAATATCGGTAATGGCGCTGGCGATACCCCCACCGGTGCAGGATTCCGCACAGGTGACCGTGGCATTACTGCTCAGCAGTACGTCACCTAGGCGGGCGGCGAGGATGTCGATCGAATTCTCCATGTCGAGACGGTAAGCCAGCCACACAGTCCCTGCAAGAACTAACCGGGCACCGCAGCCTATTTTAAGGTCTTATTTAAAAGTCACCGTCACCAGTGTTTCGTAGTGATAGGTACCGGGAAACAGGTCGATCAGGCTGACGTGTTCGATACGCATTTTTTCACCCAACTGCTGCAGATCACGCACCATGGTCGCTGCACTGCAACTCACATAAATCAGTTTCTTGGGCTTGAATGCCTTGACCCACTGATGCAGCAACGTAAATCCCTTGCGAGGTGGATCCACCAGCAGCACATCAAAGTGTTCCGTTTTACAGCGCGCCTTGAAGGTCTTCAATGCCGTCTCGGCAAACAGGTCCAAGTGGAGAAAACTCAGCTCCTCATTTTTCACACGGTCAGGGGCGTAATCCACCATCACGCGCTCAACTTCCGGATACTGCTCCACGATCAGGTCGGAGAGATTGCCTTCGCCGGAAAACAAGTCAAGCAGACTGTCCACCAGCATATCCCCAAGCTGCTCCAACACGGCTTCCCGGAGCACTTCATTCATCACGCTATTAACCTGGGTAAAACCGCCATGAGCGTAGGGCTTGTCCCACTGCACGTTGACGCCCTGATCGGTCAGATATAATTCGCAGTGGCCCTGCCCAGAATGCTCCGCCGTCCAGCTGCGATCTTCATATAGCCCTTCAAAGGTATCCCGCAGCTGTTCGTCGATGACCAGACAGCCGGGAACCTCCAGCACACTATCTGCCACCGGGTCGATCATGCCGATGTACTTATGTCGGTAGTGCAGCTGGATGCGGTTTCGATAGCCGAGGCGCTGTTCGGCAGCGGATACCTGAATATCGGGCAATGTGACAGCCAGACGCCTCAGGTGTCCAGACAGCGCATCCTGCTTATAGGTCAACTCACTCTGGTAATCAGTGTGCAGGAAGTGGCATCCCGTACAGCTGCCAAAATGCGGGCAAACTGATTCCTCACGGTTATCAGCCGTTTTCTCCAAGGTATCCAGTCGGGCAAACAGAACCCCTTTGCTGGCGCGGGTGATGGTCGCCTTGCCTTCTTCACCCGGCAATGTTTTGGGGATAAAACAGGGCTTGCCATCAATATGCGCCACCCCTTGTCCCATGGCATCCATAGACTCAATGGTGAAGGAGACCTTCCTGTTGGTCATTTTCGAAGGGGTCCTGGGATGATGTTTTCTCGGTTTCAATGGATTTCCTTGCTGTGAGCGACGTAAAGATTATGACAAATCATGTGGCGCGTAGTATGCCTTAAAGCAAGCCAAAACAGACCAACCGTTTAACAAAGAAGGCCCTCGGGTGAACAATCCAACTGCTGTTTTGCTACCCCGGTAATTAACGTAGAATCCTGCCCTTGTTTCACTCGAAAAACCCCATTATGACCGCAGCGGCTATGCCCGAACAGCACACCCCAATGATGCAGCAGTATCTGCGCATCAAAGCTCAGCACCCGCACGAGCTGGTGTTCTACCGCATGGGCGATTTCTACGAACTGTTCTATGACGATGCCAAAAAGGCCGCGCGACTGCTGGATGTCACCCTGACCGCCCGCGGCAAGTCCGCAGGACAACCGATTCCCATGGCGGGGGTTCCCTACCATGCGGCAGAAGGCTACCTCGCCAAACTGGTCAAACTGGGCGAGTCGGTGGCGATTTGCGAGCAGATCGGTGATCCCGCCACCAGCAAGGGACCGGTCGACCGACAGGTCATGCGCATTGTCACTCCCGGCACCATCAGCGATGAGGCGTTGCTGGATGAACGCCGTGACAACCTGTTGGCGGCGATCGCCCATCACAAAGGGCAGTTTGGTGTCGCCACCCTGGATATCGGCAGCGGCCGTTTCCTGGTGCTGGAAGTGGACAGCCCGGAGGGGCTGCTCGGCGAGCTGCAACGACTGAATCCTGCCGAGCTGCTGGTGGCCGAGGACTTCCCCTACCCGGAGCTGCTGCAACAACGCCGCGGTGTGCGCCACCGCCAGCCATGG
>JBFICU010000061.1:0-7695 GCA_041581855.1 Porticoccus sp.
GCATTCTGCTGTGACAGTGCCAATGGGCGCTATTGATGAAGTGTTCCGGGAAGTGGCTGCCGGTGCTGCCAACTATGGTGTCGTTCCCGTTGAAAATTCCACCGAGGGTATGATTAACCATACTCTTGATACCTTTCTGGACTCTACGTTGAACATCTGCGGGGAGGTGGAGCTGCGTATTCATCATCATCTGCTGGTGGGCCCGAACACCCACACTGATCACATTACCCGCATCTATTCCCACTCCCAGTCCCTGGCCCAGTGCCGGCAGTGGCTGGATGGCCATTATCCCAAGGCGGAGCGCATTGCCGTGAGCAGCAATGCCGAAGCGGCGAAGCGCATCAAAGGTGAGTGGAACAGCGCTGCTATTGCCGGCGATATGGCGGCAGAGCTGTATGATTTACAGAAAATTTCGGAGAAAATTGAGGACCGGCCAGACAATTCGACTCGCTTCCTTATTATTGGCCGGGAGGCCATCCCACCCAGTGGCGATGACAAAACCTCAATTATCGTGGCGGTGCGCAATGAGCCTGGAGCGCTGCACAATCTGCTGGAACCGTTTCACCGTATTGGTGTGGATTTGACTCGGGTAGAGACCCGGCCATCGAGAACGGGCAAGTGGACCTATGTGTTTTTTATCGATTTTGAAGGGCACAGGGATGACCCCAAGGTATCGGCAGTGCTTGCGGAGGTAAGCAGCATCGTCGCCGATCTCAGAGTACTAGGCTCTTATCCAAAAGCCGTGTTATAACCAAAATCAAGAACAATACCTATGAGCGTGGATTTAAAAACCCTGGCGTTGCCCGGCGTACAGCATTTGCAGCCCTATCAGGGTGGCAAACCGGTGGAAGAGCTGGAGCGTGAGCTAGGCATTTCCGGTGCCATCAAACTTGCCAGTAATGAAAATCCTCTTGGGTTGAGTGTCATGGCCAAGGCTGCCATCGAAAAATCCCTTAAGGATGGCACGCGCTATCCTGATGGCAACGGTTTTTATCTGAAAAGTAAACTTGCCAGTTTTTTGGATGTTGATATCAAACAGCTCACGTTGGGCAATGGTTCCAACGATGTCCTGGAACTACTGGCGCGGGGTTTTCTTGGTTCGCAGCATAATGCGGTAGTCGCCGAGCACGCATTTATCGTTTATCAGCTGGTCATTACGGCTCAAAACGCCAAAGCAGTCATTGTGCCCGCCCACAACTGGGGCCACGATCTGTCCGCGATGGCGCAAGCGGTAGATCAGCACACCCGTTTGTTGTTTATTGCCAACCCGAACAACCCCACCGGAACCTGGGTCTCTCTCGATGAGATTGACAAGCTGCTGCAACAGGTGCCAGAGCATGTGCTGGTGGTCGTAGATGAAGCCTATTACGAGTACGCAGGCCAGCCTGAGTACGATACGGCTATGAAGTTGATTTCCCGCTACCCGAATCTGGTGGTGACCCGCACTTTTTCCAAAGCCTATGGCCTGGCGGCATTGCGGTTGGGTTATGCGGTGTCTCATCCGGATGTGGCGGATATCCTTAATCGTTTACGTCAGCCCTTTAATGTCAACAGCCTGGCATTGGCGGCTGCTCAGGCAGTACTGGATGACAGCGACTACCTGCAAAAGAGTATCGAATGCAATCGCCAGGGCTATGAGCAGCTCACGACGGGCTTTGAGCAGCTGGGCTTGAGCTATATTCCTTCGGCGGGCAATTTTATCGCGGTACAGATACCTGGTGATGTGCCTGCCATGTATCAGGCGTTACTACATAAGGGGATTATCGTGCGGCCTATTGCGTTGTACGGCATGCCCAATCACTTGAGAATTTCAATTGGCCTGGCAGAGGAAAACCAGCGATTTCTCGATGCGTTGGCGCAACTGCTTAGTGAAGGAGCGGTTGCCTGATGGATGTTGTCATCAACCGCCTGCTGGTAGTCGGCCTCGGTCTGATCGGTGGCAGTTTGGCCAAGGCCGCGAAGGAGCGTGGGCTGTGCCGGGAGGTGATTGGTAGTTCTCGCAACCCAGAAACACTCAAAAAGGCTTTGGCTAACGGCGTTGTCGATAGAGTGGTCGCATCTGTGGAAGACGTGGCGGCCGAACTTGGTGAAGGAGATGTTGTGCTGATCGGCGTGCCGACTCTGACGGTGCCAGTGATCATACGTCAACTGCAGCCTTTATTAGCCGAGACGGTAACGATTACGGATGTGGCGAGCGTCAAGGGCAGCGTGGTGGAGGTGGTGCGGCAGACGTATGGCGGGATCCCGCCCCAGTTTGTGCCAGGACACCCTATAGCCGGCTCCGAAAAAAGTGGTGTCGAAGCGGCCAACTCGGCACTATTTGATGATCATCGCGTGATTTTGACACCGTTGCCTGAAACCGGTGCCGCTCATTTACAGCGGGTGCGAGAGCTGTGGCAGGGTGCTGGCGCGGTGATCAGCGAAATGCCAGTGGCGGAACACGATGAAGTACTGGCGGCCACCAGCCATCTACCACACATGTTGGCTTATACCTTGGTCGATACACTGTCCCATATGCGGGAAAATCGCGAGATCTTTCGTTATGCTGCCGGCGGGTTTAGGGACTTCACTCGCATTGCTGCAAGCGACCCGGTGATGTGGCATGACATTGTGATGGCCAACAGCACTGCGCTGCTGTCGGTATTGGATAACTTCACCGACCATGTAAACAGCCTCAAAGAGGCCATCAATAATAAAGACAGCGAGTACCTGCTGGGGGTGTTTACCCGGGCTAGGGAAGCGCGTAATCATTTTGCCAAAATGCTTGAAAATAAGGCCTATCTGGAGCCCATGACACAGACTATCGATTACCGGGTGTTACCCGGCCAAGCAGTTTCCGGTGATATCCGTGTGCCCGGTGACAAGTCCATTTCCCACCGCTCAATTATGCTCGGCTCCCTAGCTGACGGTATTACCGAGGTCACAGGTTTTCTGGAGGGAGAAGATAGTCTCGCCACCTTGCAGGCATTCCGTGATATGGGCGTGGTGATTGAGGGGCCATTAAATGGTCGCGTGGTGATCCATGGGGTAGGCATGCATGGCCTGAAAGCCCCGGTGGGTCCTCTCTACCTGGGTAATTCTGGTACCTCCATGCGTTTGCTGGCGGGCTTGTTATCTGGACAGTCTTTCGATGTCGAGCTGACCGGTGATGAATCCCTGTCAAAACGCCCCATGGAAAGGGTGGCTGCGCCATTGCGGCTGATGGGTGCGGTTATTGAGACTAACGACGGCGGTAGGCCCCCGTTGCGAATAAAAGGTGGCCAATCGCTGAAAGCCATCGACTACAAGTTGCCGATGGCCAGTGCACAGGTCAAATCCTGTGTGCTGCTGGCCGGGCTCTACGCCGAGGGCGTTACTCGCACTACCGAACCGGCACCGACCCGCGATCACACAGAGCGCATGTTAAGTGGATTTGGCTACCCGGTGACGCGTCATGGTGCTGTGGCAGAACTCTGTGGTGGTGGTAAATTGACCTCCACGGCTATTGATGTGCCCGCTGACATTTCTTCTGCCACTTTCTTTATGGTAGCGGCTGCTATTGCGCCAGGTTCAGACGTTACCCTGACCCATGTGGGCGTCAACCCAACCCGTGTTGGGGTGATCAATATCCTGCAGATGATGGGTGCCGACCTGGAACTCAAAAATTACCACGAGGTAGGTGGTGAACCGGTGGCGGATATTCGGATTCGCTATGCACCGCTT
Organism: Porticoccus sp.; assembly: GCA_041581855.1. Classification (GTDB taxonomy): domain Bacteria; phylum Pseudomonadota; class Gammaproteobacteria; order Pseudomonadales; family Porticoccaceae; genus Porticoccus. Next base: position 3,703 of record JBFICU010000061.1, read on the forward strand.
CACGGCATTGATATTCCGGAAGACCAGGTTCCGCTGGCGATTGATGAATTTCCGGCTCTTTTTGTGGCGGCAGCCTGTGCGGAAGGCAAAACAGTGTTAACGGGCGCAGAAGAACTTCGGGTCAAGGAAAGTGACCGTATCCAGGCTATGGCTGATGGGTTGCGGATACTGGGTGTGGATGCCGAACCCACCCCGGATGGCATTGTGATCCAGGGAGGGAGTATTGGTGGCGGAGAAGTGGATAGTCTGGGTGATCATCGTATCGCCATGTCCTTCGCCGTGGCCTCATTGCGGGCTACCCAACCTATTTTGATACGGAATTGTAACAATGTGGCGACATCATTCCCGGACTTTGTGGCGCTGGCTAATCGCGCCGGGTTGAAGATAGCCGAGGAAATACGATGATTGAAAAAAGAGTACCAGTGATCACCATTGATGGCCCCAGCGGGTCAGGGAAAGGCACAATTTGTCAGTTGCTGGCGGCGCGGCTGGGCTACCACTACCTGGACAGTGGTGCGCTTTACCGCCTGCTGGCGTTGGCCGCCAAGCGGCACGGGGTGGCACTGGATAATGTGGATTCGCTGGCAGTACTGGCGGCGCACATGGACATTTCTTTTCGCACACGGGACAACGGTAATGCCCCTAGGGTGATGTTAGAAGGTGAGGACGTCAGTTCCCTGATTCGCACAGAAAGCGTCGGTACAGAGGCGTCAATGGTGGCGGCATTCCCGGAAGTCAGAGCTGCACTGTTGCAACGGCAGAGAGCCTTCGCGACCATGCCTGGACTGGTGGCCGATGGGCGCGATATGGGTACGGTTGTTTTCCCCGATTCAAACGCCAAAATCTTTCTGACTGCGAGCCCTGAGGAGCGGGCCGAGAGACGCTATAACCAGTTGATTGATAAGGGGGAAAGTGTTAGCCTTGCCGCCCTCGTTGAGCGGGTGCGCAATCGCGATGAGCGGGATATGAACCGCAAGATCTCGCCGATGGTCCCCGCCCCTAATGCCTTGGTGCTAGACAGCACCGGCATGACGATCGAAGAAGTATTGCAAAAGGTAGTGGAAACTGTTGTCGCCAATGGCATCAAACTACCGCAATAAATCGGGATTCACGGTGCTTAACCAGAAGTGCACCGTGTTGCCCTGAAACCAACAGCCCGCATCACTGGTAGTGCGGTTTGAGAGTCTTAGGACTCGTTTATTTTTACAGGTATAACTCAATGAGCGAGAGTTTCGCAGAACTTTTTGAAGAAAGTTTAAAGACCGTCGAAATGAATAACGGCGCCATCATAACCGGCGTGGTAATCGACATCGACAAAGACTGGGTAACCGTACACGCAGGACTGAAGTCCGAAGGTGTTATTCCGAAAAGCCAGTTTCTTGACGATAACGGTCAATTCGACCTGCAAATCGGTGATGAAGTCCAGGTTGCCCTGGAAGCTGTTGAAGATGGCTTCGGCGCTACCCGTCTGTCCCGTGAAAAAGCACGTCGTGCTGAATCCTGGATTGAGCTAGAAGCAGCCCATAAGGCTGACGAAGTGGTTACCGGTGTTATCAGTGGTAAAGTCAAAGGTGGCTTCACAGTTGATATCAACGGCCTGCGCGCGTTCTTGCCTGGTTCTCTGGTAGATGTTCGCCCGATTCGCGATACCGCTCACCTGGAAGATAAACCCCTCGAATTTAAAGTCATCAAGCTCGATCAGAAGCGCAACAACGTGGTGGTATCACGTCGTGCCGTGATGGAGCGGGTGAATACTGAAGAGCGCGATGAGCTGCTCGGCAAGTTGGAAGAAGGTGTCAGCCTCAAGGGTATCGTTAAGAACCTCACCGACTACGGTGCATTTGTGGACCTGGGTGGCATTGATGGCTTGCTGCACATTACCGACATGTCCTGGAAGCGTATCAAGCATCCCAGCGAGATCGTCAATGTTGGCGATGAGATCGACGTGAAGGTACTGAAGTTCGATCGTGAGCGCAGCCGCGTATCCCTGGGCATGAAACAAATGGGCGAAGATCCCTGGGCCGATATCTCTGCCCGTTACCCTGAAGGTGCTCGCGTCAAGGCAGTCGTCACCAACCTGACTGATTACGGTTGTTTTGCTGAGTTGGAAGATGGCGTGGAAGGCTTGGTACACGTTTCTGAAATGGACTGGACTAACAAGAACATCCACCCCTCTAAAGTGGTACAGCTGGGTGATGAAATCGACGTTATGGTTCTGGACATCGACGAAGAGCGTCGTCGCATCTCTCTGGGTATCAAGCAGTGTAATGCTAATCCTTGGGATGAATTCGGTTCTAAACACAGTAAAGGCGAGAAAATCTCTGGCAGTATCAAGTCCATCACTGACTTCGGTATCTTTATCGGTCTGAATGGCGGTATTGATGGACTGGTTCACCTGTCCGATATTTCCTGGAACGATACTGGCGAAGAAGCCGTACGCAACTTCAAGAAAGGCGATGAGGTAGAAACCGTTATTCTGTCCATCGATCCTGAAAGAGAGCGTATCTCCCTGGGCATGAAACAATTGTCTGACGATCCGTTCTCCAACTATGTTGGTGAGAACGACAAAGGCAGCATCGTGACTGGTACCGTTAAAGAAGTTGATGCTAAAGGTGCCATCATCACACTGATGGGTGAAGTGGAAGGGCAGTTGAAATCGTCCGAAATTTCACGCGAAAAAGTGGAAGATGCTCGCAACGTTCTCAAAGTGGGCGATGAAGTTGAGGCCAAGATTATCAATGTGGATCGCAAGACCCGCGTGATCAATCTTTCCATCAAGGCTAAGGATGTCGCCGAAGAGAAAGCAGCCATCAAAGAGCACCGTAAGTCAGAGACCGATAATATCGCACCGACAACTATCGGTGATCTGATCAAGGCACAGATGGACACCAAAGAGAAGTAATGATTAGATAGGGGTAATGGAGACATTACCCCTTTCTACTTTAAACTCAGATAGTTATGACAAAATCAGAATTAATTGACCACATCGTCGGCCAGCAGGATCAACTTCCCCCCAAGGATGTTGAGTTGGCTGTGAAAATGATTCTCGAAAGGATGACCCAATCACTGGTCAATAATGACCGGATTGAGATCCGCGGTTTTGGCAGTTTTTGCCTGCACTACCGCGCGCCCAGAGTCGGACGTAACCCGAAAACAGGCGATTCCGTGAAACTTACCGGCAAGTATGTTCCGTACTTTAAACCGGGCAAAGAATTACGGGAACGGGTCAATGAAAGCCTGGGAGACTGATTTACGCTTGTTTAGGTATTAATAAGCGGGACCAGTCCCCGGGAGTTTGGTTACAATAAACGGCAAGGCTTCGCACTTGCCGTTTTTTTTTGTGGGGATGTTATGGCATTGCTGAAAAAACTTTGGTTACTGCTGGTGGGTTTACTGGCGATTCTACTGGGCTTGGCTGTGGTATTGGCAAACCCGGAACCGCTGTCACTGGAATTGTTTGGCTATCCGCTGGGACCGATGCCATCAGGATTGTGGCTTCTGCTGGCCGTTTCCAGTGGCTGTCTGCTGGGCATATTAGTGAGTTTGCCGGCATTGCTGCGGATGAAAAGGCGGGCCTATCTGCTGAATAAACAGCTGGTGAAGCAGCGACTCGCGTATTCCAACGAACAGCAGAAAAGGGGCTAAACCGGACAACTCATGTTCGAACCTCTTTATGTTGTGCCACTGCTGTTACTTATGGCACTGGTGTGGTTTGCTGGACGAACCAATGGACTCCGCAGGGCGGAGGAAAAAGATGCATCTCAGCAAGTGGCCCGACATTACTTCCAGGGTATTAACTTTCTGCTCAATGAACAACCTGACCAAGCTATCGATACGTTTATTCGCTCGGTCGAAGTCACGCCATCCACCCTGGAGACCCATCTGGCATTAGGGAACCTAATGCGTCAGCGGGGTGAAATAGATCGTGCCATCCGTGTCCATCAGAACCTGTTATCTCGCCCCAATCTCAGTATTCCGCAAATCCGCCAGGCC
>JBFICU010000062.1:0-7685 GCA_041581855.1 Porticoccus sp.
ATAGGTGCGGTGGATGGCTTTGATGGCCGCCGGTTGCGTCAGGGAAAGGAGATCGTTGTTGCCTGTCAGATCCTGACCCCAGTCAGCAAAACGTTCGCCGCGATAGTCCGCCTCGCCGAAGCGGTGAGACTGGATCATGGTGCCCATGGCACCATCCAGGATGAGGATGCGTTGTTGCGCTGCCTGATACAGGGCATCGATACGAGTTTGCTGATTATTCAAGGTGTTATCCATTTGACTGCTGGTAAAGAAAGGGGCGCATTCTAGCAGAATTTCTCGTGCATGCTCAGCAATGGGGCGTCAATCCACCAGGGAAAAAGTGGTTGTGGAGATTGTGGCAATTCTGCAAGGCTGCTAGAATACATGACTAATTTAGTCAGGTATATAAATCAGGTAGTTTTCATGCTTAATATCACCATTACCGAATCCGCCGAAAAATACCTTGCCGGCTTACTCTCCAAGCAGGACTGTGAGGGCATTGGCATCCGTATGTTTGTCACAGACCCCGGAACACCCAAAGCGGAAACCTGTATTGCTTATTGCCGTCCGGGTGAAGTGCAGGAAAGTGATGAAGTGATGGAGCTGGAAAGCTTTAAGGCTTTCTTTGAACAGCGCAGTTTGCCCTTTCTGGAAGACGCTAAGGTGGACTACGCCGATGACAAATTCGGTGGCCAGCTAACCATTCGCGCCCCCAATTCTCGTATGCCGCAGATTCATGATGGCAGCCCGTTGGAAGACAAGATCAATTACCTGCTATACAACGAAATCAATCCTGGTTTGGCTGCTCACGGTGGCATGATTACATTGGAAGAAATCGTTGATGATGTTGCGGTATTGCGCTTTGGCGGCGGTTGTCAGGGCTGTGGCATGGTGGATGTAACCCTTAAGGAAGGGGTTGAGAAAACCATGCTTGAGAAAATTCCAGAGTTGAAAGGCGTGCGGGATGTGACTGACCACTCGGATCGTAGCCAGTCTTATATATAAGGCAAAGACTCTGGTTGAGACATTATTTGCTAAGCAGTTACACTTTCCTCTACGAATAACAATAAGGTACATTGGAAAATACAGTGTGCCAAGAGGTAGCAATCATGCCCCGACAACCTCAGTTTGATCGTCAAAAAGTGCTTGATAGAGCACTCGCTCTATTCTGGTCAGATGGATATGAAGCCAGCTCGGTTAGCAGGCTGCTTGCCGTGATGGATCTGAATCGGGGCAGTCTATACGGTTCTTTTGGCGGAAAAAGTGCGCTGTATAGCGAGGTGCTCGATCATTACATGGCCATGCTGTGTAAAAACCTGTTCAGTTGTTCGTTGCTGACAACAGAAGATCCCAAAAAAGCCATCACCAGCTTCTATCAGAAAGCTTTTGTCGAGCAGGAAGATATGGACAAGTTGGCCAATGGCTGCCTTTTTTTTAATGCAATTAGTGAATTGAACAAAACAGAGCCGGAGCTGGCTGGCAAGGCGATCAAGGCGATAGCTTGGATACGGCAGTTATTTCTATCCAGGTTGGTTGAGGCTCAACAGGCCGGGCAGATCAGCCCGGAAAAAGACCCTGAAACACTGTCAGACTACTTGATTGGATTGACTGCAGGTCTGCGGGCTCTCTGTAAATCAGGTGCTGACGTAGATGTCCTGCAAAAGGTCATTGATACAGGATTGTCCCCGGTATTTGACTGACAGGAAATTATAAATGCATTAAAAAACGGGCTGTTAGGCCCGTTTTTTAATGTAAAAAATAACATCTGTTATCGCGTTGGCAGGATATCCAGAAGCTTATTTCGCATGTCGCGCAATGCATTCTCTGTGGTTTCCCAACCGATACAGGCATCCGTGACTGAAACCCCGTATTCAAGATCCTTGAGGTCTGCCGGAATCTTCTGGTTGCCCGGTTTGATATTGCTTTCAACCATAATGCCGATGATGGATTTGTTGCCTTCCATAATCTGGTTGGTGACATTCTCCATCACTAACGGTTGCAACTCGTGATTTTTGTTGGAGTTGGCGTGGCTACAATCGACCATAATATTGGTTGCGATGCCGGCTTTGGCCAACTCCTGCTCCGCAAGGCTGACACTGACAGAATCGTAGTTGGGTTTGCCATCTCCGCCCCGCAGTACCACATGGGCATAGGGGTTGCCAGCTGTGGTAATGATGGCCACTGAACCCTCGGAATTGATGCCGAGGAAACGGTGTGGGCTAGCCACGGACTGGAGTGCGTTAATAGCCACGGTGAGGCTGCCGTCGGTACCGTTCTTGAAACCAACGGTGGAGGAGAGACCAGATGCCATCTCGCGGTGGGTCTGGGACTCTGTAGTGCGTGCGCCAATGGCGGACCAGGAAATCAGATCCTGCATATATTGGGGCGAAATGGGGTCCAGCGCTTCGGTCGCGGTGGGCAGGCCAATTTCGGCGATATCCAGCAAGAGTTTGCGGCCCACATGCAGGCCTTCTGAAATCTTGAAGGAATCATTCAAATAGGGGTCGTTGATCAGGCCTTTCCAGCCTGTGGTGGTGCGTGGCTTCTCAAAATACACCCGCATCACGATAAACAGTGTATCGCTAACCTCATCCGCCAGTTTTTTCAGGCGTGTAGCGTAATCCTTGGCGGCATCCACGTCGTGAATGGAGCAGGGTCCAACTACCACTAACAGGCGATGATCTTTGCGGTCCAGGATATTCTGGATCGTAATACGCCCTTCGGTAATCGTTTTGCGGGCGGCATCAGATATCGGCAGTTCCTGTTTCAGGTCCCGGGGGGTAATCAACACGTCCTGTGAAAGGATGTTGATATTTTCAACAGCTTTAGTCATTGGTTTACCAAATAAATCGTTTTGTTCCTGTTCGGCCGGGCATTCTACATGAATTTTTCCGGCTCGTGGCAGATGGCGGTGTTATAGATGTCATAGCAAAAACCAATCTGCCATCAGAGTATGTCCATTCTATGAATAAGGGGAAAATACAGGGCAGATTTGACCGGTAGCGCTTCCAGTTTTTGAAATAGCTGTGCATAGAGACTGAGTTGTTCACGATACTGCTCTCGCTGGCGTACCAGGAACTGCTCCACGGGTTCGTCTTCTGCTGGTTGGCTTGTTTTGTAATCGATAACCCAGCGCGTGTTTTCACTCACAAAGGTGCGATCGACAATGGCTGTAAGGGGTTGCCCGTTCTCATCGGTGTAGCCTAGGGCATATTCGCAGGCGCTGTGAGGGTGGCCGTTGTCGAGTATCCACTGTGCTGTTTGATCGGCCAGGCAGTTTTTGACTGCCAGTTGCAAGTGCTGCAGTGGTTCGAGGGTGTCGCTCAATCCCAGCTGACGCAACTGGATATCCCAGAAGGGTAGCCGTTTTTCAATCGTCTCCACTGACCACTGTTTGAACCCTTCAAGGGCAATTTGACGCAGAATACGGTGCAGTACCGTGCCGGTATGACGGGCACGGGAATCCTGGGGCATTGACTGGAATAGCGTGTTGGACAGAGGCTGTCTGCCATCATTTTCCGCGTTATTGTCCGCAGGGACAGGTATGACAGGCTCCCAGTCTGGTGGGAGTCGCTTGATGGTTGTCAGTGGGCCGATATTCTGGCTGTTTTCATCGTGATCTGCTTGGTAGTCGTGCCAGCGGATATTGTCAGCCCGATTTGTGAAGTCATGTTCGAGTGCAGGCCAGAGGCTCTCCAGCAGGCTGTTGCGAACTGGCGATTTACCCTCTTTTACAGAGCACAACAGGTGTAAGTTGCGAATGGCCCTGGTTACACCGACATACAGCACACGTGCAATTTCCAGATGAGTTTCTAATTTTCGCTCGCGATCCAGGTGACGATAAAGGGGATCGCTGTCTTTGCCGGTTTGGGACGGTGGGCCGATCAGCAACTGGTTTTCTCCAGTGTTGCTGATGCGCTCGTGCCATAAAAGCAGTTCCTTGTCGTCATTGCGGGGCTGGCGATTGAGCCCAGGGATAATAACGGTATCGAATTCCAGGCCTTTGGATTTGTGAATAGTCATCACATGGAGCAGGGGGTCGGCTTCCTGATCGGGTTTGGCATAGAGCTTGTGAACCGCCTTTTCAAACGTATTCCAGTCCTCAATCGTTCCCGCCTGTTCATGTTGTTCCAGTAGCGCCAGGTATTGCTGGCACTGTTCCCTATCCGTGGCCGAACTGAGCGCCATGGGACCGCCGAGTGCCTGCCATGTACCTTCAATCCAGCAGCGCAGGGGTTTGCGCTGCCGTTGCCGCCATGCTTGGGTTAGCACCGGCGCGACCCTCTGTAGAATTTTCTTGCCGGCAGGGGACAATGCAGGCAGTTCTGCGGCCAATTCAATCTGGCTCAACAGCAAGGGAAACCGTGTATTAGTGGAGGTTTCATCGTTAGGGCGTGATGAAATACACAGGGTGAGTAGATCTTCAAGGTCCAGCCCACACCAGGGAGCACGTAAAACAGACAGCCAGGCAATGCGATCAGCAGGGGATAACAGAGCCCTTGTCAGGGACATCAGGTCTATAACCGGCATCCGGTTGCCCAAGGGGTCAATATCGTTGGCCTGCCAGCGGTGCCCAGCCTGTTGCAGCACAGTAAGAATCTCTGGCAGATGGGTGCGATTGCGAACCAGAATGGCAATTGAGCCTTCCGGGAGGCGGGCTTTCGCTTCCTCCACCAGTTCAACGACCCGTCGCGCCTCTGCACGGCGATCCGGAAAATCCACAAAAGCATCCAGTGAAACGGCTTCATCAGGCAGGGCCGCATGGAATGGCGTGGCTGGGCTGTAGGGTACAGCACCCCGGCCTATGTCCTGTTGGGCGGGAAATACTGACGGGAATTGTTCGTTAACCCACTGGATTAAACCCGCCTGGGAACGAAAGTTCACCTGTAAATCCAACGGTTCCAGCTGAATCTGGCCAATGGGTAAGCTGCGAGCTTCCAGAAATAATCCGACATTGGCATTGCGGAAGCCATAAAGCGATTGCATGGCGTCGCCGACGATAAACAGACTGCGACCATCATTGCTCTGCCAGCCCGCCGTCAGCCTTTTCAAAAGATCGAACTGAGCGGTGGAGGTATCCTGAAATTCGTCGGTGAGAATGTGTTTGATCTGGTAGTCCAGCTTCAGAGCCAGTTCGGTCGGTTCTTCCTCGTTACCGAGGGCGCGCAGGGCCGCCAGAGTGATCTCCGTAAAGTCACAGGCCTTGTGCTGCTGGAAGTGCAGACTCAACGCCGCGGCCAGTGTCGGTAACAGGTGGCTCAGGGCGTTCAGTGTCTGCCACTGGTTATCGGGGTAGTGGCTCTCTGGCAGGAAGCGAATGTCCTCGAGCCTGTCTCGCAAGCCGGGGATATCGCGTAACTCGGAGAGCAAGTTGCTCATGGCTTCCTTGCGTGATTTGGCCAGCGCTTTGTCACCATTCACATCCGTGGGGAAACCGATATTTTTGTCCAGCCGTGAGCGCCATGAGGAGTCTTTGGTCAGCAGTAGTTCACAGAGCCCAAGCCACTGATTTACGTCACCAGTATCTGTTCCAGGCAATGCCCGAATTCCCAGGCAGTGGGCAATGGCCAGATTCTGTTTATCCGCAGGCAATTGGCTGGCGGCGTAATCAGCCAGTGATGACAGTTCACTACTATGAGGCATCAGCAGCGATGCCGCGGCAGAAAGGGTTTCCTCAACGGTGTTGCAGAGAAAACTTTCCAAATAGTTACGTGCGTCTCTGGCCTGGAACATATGCCCAAGCCATTGCTCTCTTTTTTGTAACAACTCCAGTAACAGCTGTTCCAGTTTGTTGAGGTCATTGTCCAGATGGCTGAGAAGGGTTGCGATGGCCTGTCCCAATGGCGATTGCTGTTCCAGTGCGGGTAACAACAGTTCAGCGATAACCTGCCGGTAATGGGGCTCGGGGTCATCCAGGGGTTCCATCTGGTCGCCAAAGCCGCTTTCCACTGCCAGTTGTCGCGCCAGGTTCAGGCAGAAGCCATCAATAGTGAGGATGCGCAGTCGATTGGGTGCCTCTAGCAATTGCCAGCCCAGAGCTTTATCCCGGGCCAGTGCCGCGGCGGCCAGTTCAAGGGTGGTCCGTTGATGTTCACCTTGGGGTAGTTCGTTTCGTTCGGCCCGCTGCAATGCCTGAATAATACGGTGGCGCATTTCTCCCGCTGCCTTGCGGGTAAAGGTCATACAGAGAATTTCTTCAGGGGTTTCGACAGTCGCCAGCAGTCGCAATACCCGTTGAGTCAGCAGTTCTGTCTTGCCCGATCCCGCTGGCGCGGACACAGCAAAAGATTGGGTGGGGTCGAGAGCGCGTGCGCGTTCTGTGGCATCGACGATGCTCATTCGTCGTTCTCCTCAGGTTCTTTACCTGTTACCGCTTCCGATATCCGATTCAAGGGTTCCAGATAGGCCTGGTATTGCCGCGTATTCTGGTTATGGAATTGAACGGCGGCGTAGCCACTTTTAAATTCTTCAGCCAGGCTGTTGAGAACCTGTTGCCACTGATCTATCAGCGCTTCCCAGCTAGCGGGTTCAGCTGCTTTGTCTCCCGGGGACTTAATGCCGGGCAGTAATCCATTGTTATCTGCGAAGCCCAAGAAGCGCTGTTCACTAGCATTGATCTGGGCAAAGCTGAGGGCGGAAACCGGTTCACTGCTGCACAGCAAATAGAGTGGTAACTGGGGTTCTTCCGGCCGTTCTCCCAGCCAGCGGTTGGTGCTGGCCGAGCCAGTCTTGTAATCAATAATTACCCGCTGGCCTCCGTCCAGTTGATCGATGCGGTCGATGGTCATGCGCAGCGGCAAGCCGGCATATTCTGTCTTGACTTGATTTTCCAACGCTGAAATCTGGAAAGGTGGACGGCTTTTTTCCAGAGCCAACCACTGTTGCAACAGATTAGAAAGCCTTTGCTCCTCGATAAGGGCAAAGGCGGGGCCAAATAGCTCAGGGCGTTCTTTACGCCAGGATTGCAGGGATGCTGCCACTGTTTGAGAGATTAGTTGCTGTAACGCATCTTCACTCAGTGCCAGCAATTGTTGCTGGTTTTGCAGTTGCCGCCACAAGCGCTCTAAACAATCGTGAACCAGATTGCCCCGTTCAGCGGACGATAGGCCAAGGGTGGGTTCGGGTGTTTGCTTGGCGCCGAGACGGTGGATGGCAAAGGCGTTGAAAGGGCATCCGGCCTGATTTTTGAAAATGCCGGTGCCGCCACCAATCTGCTCGTGCTGCAGGTCTAATGGTGGGCCATATTCACAGCTTACCGGTTCCAGGTCGGCGAATTTGACCGGCAGGGAACTGGCTGCAGGTAATTCAGCGGCATCAAGCACTTTTATCCCGGCAATGAGTTCGCTGGGTTGCAGTGGTTGGTCGCCATCAAACTGGCTGTAGCTGAGGACGACTTTCGGGGCCGCCCTTAGAAAACCCGCCAATTGGGCTTTGGCCAGTTGCAGTTCGTGGCCGGGATGACTTCTGGGTGTATTGAGTTCCCGTTGTAGCGCGATTGGCAGGAGCGGGTTTGGGGCAATGGGTTGTGGCCAGCGGCGATCATCCATGCCCATGATCCAGAGGTGGTCAAAACGCAGGCCGGACCCTTCGAGCAGTCCCAGTACCTGGATGGGCGCATCGGGGGTCTCGGGTTGAAATACCATGCTGCCGGCAAGCTGCTGTAATTGCCGTAGGGCTTGATTCAGCTCAACAGCGGTGCCGAGCTG
>JBFICU010000063.1:0-7649 GCA_041581855.1 Porticoccus sp.
AATACCGAGAAACACAAACCGTGGGCCTGTCCCTCCCCGTGATAGGGGTCTTGACCAAGAATGACCACTTTCACTTGATCAAATGGCGTATGGTTAAACGCGGCAAACCAATTGGCGCCAACAGGATAGATCACTTTGCCCTGCTGTTTCTGTCCCTGCAAAAACGCTTTCAGACTGGCCATATAGGGTTTGCCAAACTCCTCTTCGAGAGCAGGCAACCAGGATGGGTGAAGTTTAATAGTGGATTCGTTCGCCACGGTTTGATTCCGGTTATCATTAGAAGAGGCTGCAATAAACCGGAATTTTTGCCCCAAAGCAACCTCTGACGACAGCATTACAAGACTATAGCGAGCTGACAATATGATGAGTGGTTCATGGAAAGGATAGGCTTGGCTCTGGGCGGTGGTGGCGCCAAAGGCGTCAGTCACCTGCTGATACTGGAAGCACTTGAAGAAATGGGGCTGAAGCCCGCTTGTATCACCGGCACCAGTATCGGCGCATTAATCGGTGCAATGTACTGCGCCGGCATGCCCACCCAAGAGATCAAGGAAATCTTCCTTGAGTTCAGTCTCAAGGACAACGAATCGCTCAAACACATTGTCACCAAAAAGCACATTTTCAAATGGCTGGACTTTATTGGCCCCCAGTTTCGAGGCCGAGGTCTGATCCGGGTAGAAAATCTGCTCACCTACCTTTTTGAGTCAGTTCATGCCCAGCGATTCACCCAACTGGAAATTCCTCTTCGGGTAGTCGCTTCGGACTTCTGGAGCCGCCAGCAGGTAGTGCTAGAAAAAGGTGCGCTAATACCGGCGATCCGTGCGAGCATGTCCCTGCCGGGACTATTTGAACCGGTGAAAATTGGCGGACGTGTGCTAATTGACGGCGGTGCCGTTAACCCGGTCCCCTTCGACTTATTACCTGCTAACTGCAATCTGACAATAGCCGTCGATGTGATAGGCGAGCGCACTGTCAGCGATAAGATCCCTTCCCTGTCGGAGGCTGTGTTTAATACCTACCAGATCATGCAGAAAAGTATTATTCGCGAGAAGCTGGCGATCGAAGCTCCCGATATTTACATCGAACCGAATGTGGTGGATGTGAGGATGCTGGAATTCTACAAGGCCAACGAAATCTTCAAGCAGGCAACGGCCACCAAGAGTCAGCTCAAGCGAAAAATCACCCTTTGGCGGCAACGTCACGAATAAAAGTTTCTATCGCCTCATTGGTTTCACAGGGCTTTTCAATTGGTGTGCCATGCCCCGAATCGGCTATGACCACCAAGCGGGCATTCTGCATTGCTGCAACAACAGCCTGCTTGGTCGAGATTGGTGAATAATCCCTGTCACCGGTAAGCATCAATGTCGGGGTGGTGATACCTGTCAATCGATCCAGCACACTCCAGCCAAAGAGCGACTTGAGGTTTTTCAAGTAGATACGTTTCGGATTGGAAGCAATTTGTGCCGCGAAAAGCTCAATCAGCTTCTCTCTGCCCTCACCGGGAAACATATTTTCTGCCACTTTTCTGCCATAGGCGTTCATCCCAAAGAGGTGAATAGATAAAAGACGAGTCCAGAGCATTTTCTTGGCGGCAAAACTGTCATTAGGCAGTGCTGGGCCAGAGTTGACGATGGTCATACTACGCAATTTATAGGGCGCATCTGCAGCCATCTGGAACGCCACCATGCCACCCATGGAAAGACCAACCACGTGGGCAGATTCGATACCGAGTTGATCTATCAGCGTAATGACGTCGGTGGCATGGATTGGCACGCTGTAATCGCCATCCGGCTTAGCCGAGTCCCCATGGCCACGGAAATCTGGCGCAATAACCCGCCATGCATGGCAAAAATGGTCGATTTGCGGCGCCCAGTCCGCGCGACTGACACCAAGACCGTGGAGCAGAATCAGCGGATCTCCATGACCTTCATCCACATAGGCAATGGACACACCATTCACATTAGCAATCGGCATTTCTCTGTTCCCCGGCCAAGACACCCCAGCGACTTTGACCGATAACCCCCAGGGGTGCAAGTTACCACGAAACACAGAGTTAAAAAGCTCACGCGAATAGTGCTGCTCACCGTAATGACGTCAATTTTTACCAGAAATTAGCACTGTGTTTTGATAGGATGCCCATGGTTAAAAACCGTGCTGGTACCACGATGTTCCTACGGTAATCACTTACAGAAGACAGATGGATACCCTATGAATTTGCAGGCCCGATACGACAGGCAGATCGCCACTTGGCTCATTATCTGCGCCGTCATTATTATCACCATGATCCTGCTGGGCGGCGTGACCAGACTGACCCGCTCCGGTCTCTCGATGGTGGAATGGAAACCGCTGATGGGGATTATCCCTCCCCTCAGTGAAGATGCCTGGATGGAGACATTCGAGAAATATAAACAGTTTCCCGAATACCAGAAAGTGAACAAGGGCATGAGCCTGTTTCAGTTCAAGGAAATCTTCATGTTTGAGTACCTTCATCGAGTGCTGGGGCGCTTGATCGGAGTCTTTTTTTTACTGCCCTTCCTGTTTTTCCATTTCACACGACGTATCAAGCCCGGCCTCACACCCAAACTACTGGGCATGTTTGTACTGGGTGGCCTGCAGGGATTACTCGGCTGGTACATGGTAAAAAGTGGTCTGGTGGACAATCCTCGGGTCAGCCAATACCGCCTCACAGCGCACTTGGGAACCGCGGTATTTATCTATGCCTACATTCTCTGGGTGGCTTGGAGTCTGCTCTACTCCACACGGGATTCAGACGTCGGACGGGGCCTGAAAGGCTTTGCCAGCACACTGAGCGCACTGGTTTTCTTAATGATTCTCTCCGGCGGCCTGGTGGCTGGCACCCATGCAGGTCACGCTTACCCCACCTTTCCCTTAATGGCGGGCAGTTTCTTCCCTGACGGACTCTACGCCACTGATCCGGTATGGCTCGCCGCATTTGAAGACCTGACGACCATCCAGTTCAACCACCGCATGTTTGCCTACCTGCTCATCATCCTGATTTCCGTTTTCGTGTTTAAAAGTTACGGTCAGCCGGGACTTAACTCGGAAGTGCGAACCGGACTCAAGCTGGTGATGGTCATGTTGGCTGTGCAGGTAAGCTTGGGGATCTCCACGCTAGTGCTGCATGTTCCCATACCTTTGGCGGCGGCCCACCAGGGAGGTGCAGTACTATTGTTTACAAGCGTACTATTTGTCACCCATCGGTTGCGTCATTAACACTCGTTATGTGGCCAACAGCAATGGAAGGCGCTACAAAAAAATTGTCGATGACAACAGGAAATATTGATTCAGCTTACTAACAGGTATACTTTTTACACAATATTTTTATCCCATGCTTGGAGCAACGATATGAAGAAATTGATTGGTACAGTGATGATGGCAACACTGGCTGCCACAGCAGGTCAGGCAATGGCTGGTGATGCAGCTGCAGGCCAAACTAAAGCGATGGCCTGTGCGGCCTGCCACGGTGTCAGCGGCATCAGCAGCACTGATATCTGGCCGAACCTTGCTGGCCAGAAGGCCGGCTATCTGGCAAAGCAACTGAAAGCCTTCCGCGATGGCACTCGTAGCGATCCTGTGATGACCAGCATGGCAAAACCTCTGTCCGACCAGGATATTGATGATCTGGCGGCTTATTACTCCAGTCTCTAATCCATCTTCCGGCGCGGCTCCAAGCTGCGAGAATCCGGAATAATTTAAAAAGCCCGGCTCTTAGCCGGGTTTTTTTATAGATAGTCCTGCTGATCGCACCAATATCATTAATGCCATAAAAAACCTGTCCATCTATCTCATCCCTCCTCCCATAGACTCTTTCACATCGTGCAAACAAATCGTTCCCTATATTTTGGCCAGCTTAAACCTATACTTGCCCCATGACTGCTCAAGTAACCTTGCTGCGCACCCTGTCCCTCGCTGAAATCAGCCTATACGGTATCGGCACTATCGTCGGCGCAGGAATTTATGTCCTGCTCGGAAGTGTCGTTGCAAAAAGTGGGCTGATGACGCCATGGGCATTCATGCTTGCCGCAGTTGTTGTCAGCTTCAGCGCCTATTCATACGCGCAGATGTCACACCGCTTTCCCCGCAGTGCGGGAGAAGCCATTTATATTCTGGAAGGATTTCACTCACGACATTTGGCGACGCTGGCCGGGTATGCGATTTCACTTGGAGGAATTGTTTCCGCAGCCACCCTCGCGAGGGGGTTCACAGGTTATTTCAGTGTGCTCTTCAACGGTCCCGGTTGGGTGATGATAGCAGTGCTGGTCTGCCTTCTGACAACGATTGCATCCTGGGGCGTCAAACAGTCAGTAGCACTGGCGATACTGACCACCCTGCTTGAAATTGGCGGCCTACTACTGGCTTTGATCGTAAGTGGCGATGAAATCGTGGAAAGTGGGATCAATTGGGCAGCTCTGACACCGCAATTTGATATCTCCTCCCTCTCATTCACTGCCAGTGGCGCCTTCCTGGCGTTCTATGCCTTCATTGGCTTTGAAGACATGGTGAACATGGCGGAGGAAGTAAAAAACCCTGAACGCAATCTGCCTTTGGGTATCGCCATCGCCGTCGTCACCACAACACTACTCTATACTGCCATTGCTATTGTCGCCTTACAGACACTGCCGATGACAGCGCTGGCTGGCGCTGCGGCCCCACTGGCTCTGATGATAGAACATAACAGCACAGTGCCCGTTGGTTTCATGGCGCTGATCAGCATAATCGCCATTCTTAATGGCGCGCTGATTCAGATCCTCATGGTTTCACGGGTACTGTATGGTATGGCACGGCAGCAATTGGCCCCGTTATTTCTGGGTACCGTCAATCGAAATACCAGGACCCCACTGCCAGCGACTCTATTCACCGGCACAATGGTATTGGTTTTTGCCCTTTGGCTACCGGTGGCTACCCTGGCGGCCATAACAAGCACACTGATCTTGACCGTATTTATTCTGGTTAATCTCTCGCTGTTATTTATAAACTACCGCCACGGGCACTGGAGCCTGTTACAACTTGGGATGCCCGTTTTAGGAGCCCTGCTCAGCGCCGGGTTTCTTCTTATCCAACTTTGGAGTCAATGATGCCCCTTCCCGCAGACATGCAATGTATTGAAATTAGCGCCCCGGGGACGGCTGATGTGTTGAGGCTCGGACGCCGCCCGATACCGCATCCTGCTGACAATGAGATTGTCATCAGGGTTCTGGCCGCCGGGGTAAATCGACCGGATGTATTGCAACGTCAAGGACTCTATCCACCGCCGCCTGGAGCGTCGGATATTCCGGGCCTCGAGGTGGCGGGTGAAGTTGTCTCCGTTGGCAACAAAGAAAGTCGTTGGCAGGTGGGACAACAAGTTTGCGCACTACTGAGTGGTGGTGGTTACGCGGAATACGCCGTTGCCCATGAAGATCTGTGCCTGCCAATCCCCGCTCCTTTTACGCCGATTCAAGCTGCGGCTATCCCAGAAACCTTTTTCACTGTGTGGAGCAACCTGTTCCTGCACAAGACACTAAAGCCCGGAGAATCACTACTTATACATGGTGGAAGCAGTGGTATTGGCACTACCGCTATCCAACTAGCCAATAGCCTGGATCACCGGGTATTTGTCACCGCAGGCAGTACAGAAAAATGCCAGCAATGCGTGCAATTGGGTGCGGAAAACGCCATTAACTACCGCGATCAGGATTATGTCAGTGAAATCATGACGCTGACGGAAGGAAAAGGTGTGGATGTGATCCTCGACATGGTGGGTGGCGATTACGTGCAGCGGAACATCAAGGCTGCAGCGTTTCGTGGTCGCATCATTTCACTGGCATTTTTACGGGGCTCAAAAGTAGAGCTGGATTTGATGCCGGTGATGTTAAAACAACTGATCCTTACCGGCTCCACACTGCGTTCCCGCCCGGTAACAGAAAAGGCCATCATCGCCCATTCACTGCTGGATAAGGTATGGCCGTTGCTGGACAATGGCGTCCTCGCACCGGTGATCAACGCTACCTTCCCGCTGGCGCAGGCCGCCGATGCCCATCGACTAATGGAGAGCAGCGAACATATCGGCAAAATCGTCCTGACCCTGAGTTGATTTAAGGAACCTTCAATCCCATGAGTAATGATACCCGCCCGGTTTATTCCACTGAAACCGGCCGTATTAAAACCCCTAAACCCACACCGGCTCGCACAACGGGAGACGGCATCGTACGAATCCGTCGCGAAACCAGTGGACGAAAAGGCAAGGGGGTCACCACCATCAGCGGTCTCGACTTGCCGGACAGCGAACTCAAAGAGCTGGCCAAAACCTTTAAACAATTATGTGGCACCGGCGGTTCGGTAAAAGAAGGCATCATCGAAATCCAGGGCGACCACCGGGATAAGCTGCGCGAGGCCCTCACCAAATTGGGCCATACCGTCAAGCTTGCCGGGGGCTGAATATGACAACCATCTCTCCTTACGGCAGCTGGGCTTCGCCGATAGTGCCTTCGCTTTTGACCAGTGCCGCACCGGGTTACGCTTTCCCTCAATTTGACAACGGCAACCTCTATTGGCTGGAATCACGCCCATGGGAAAACGGTCGCTCTGTGGTGGCACGTCTGAACGCTGATGGCAAAGTGGAAGATGCTCTGCCCGCGCCGCTCAGCTCACGCAGCAAAGTTCACGAATACGGCGGTTCCCCCTATTTAGTCGTGGATGACGTGCTGTACTTCTGTCTCTACGATGACCAACGGATCTACGCGATCAATTTACAAGACCGACAACCGCTGCCCCGTCCACTCACGCCGGAAAATGACTTTTACTACGCCGATTTTTGCTTTGACCGCCGCCAGCAGCGACTGATTTGTGTGGCTGAAAACCATGGTGAGCCCGGTGAACCAGAAAACCTACTAGTGGGAGTTCCCCTTGATGGCTCCATGGCTATCCAGCGGCTCTGTGACGGGGACGATTTTTACGCCTATCCCAGACTGGACAATAGCGGCGAACAGCTCTGCTGGATCAGCTGGAATCACCCAAATATGCCTTGGGATAATACGCAATTGTGGCTATCCCACCTTGCCGATGATGGCGCACTTCTCAGTCCAACATTGATCGCAGGGAATGGTGAAGAGTCGATTTCCCAACCCCGCTGGTCACCGGACAACCAACTCTATTTTGTGTCCGACCGTGATAACTGGTGGAATATCTATCAACACCAGCCCGGTGGGGCGATTACAGCAGTACTGCCTATGGCGGCAGAATTTGCCACCCCTCTCTGGGTGCTGGGGATGTCCAACTACGACTTTTGTGGCGACGGCACACTGCTTTGCAGTTACAGCCATGAGGGCAGCTGGCAACTGGCAACGCTCTCACCAGAAGCAAGCACATTACACCCTGTCCCCACAGACTATACCCAGATATCCGATGTCTACTGCCATGGCGATCGTGGCTGGTTGGTTGGCGCTTCTCCGCAAACCGCTGCCGAGCTGGCTGAATGGCATATTAGTGACAACAGTCCGCACGCTGTTGTCCATGGTGAGCCAATCACATTTGACCTCGGTTACCTGTCGCAGCCTCAGCCGATCACGTTTCCATCCGGAAACAACCTTTCAGCTCACGCGTTCTATTACCCGCCAAACAACCCGGAATTTAGTGCCCCGGAGGCCACCTTG
>JBFICU010000064.1:0-7543 GCA_041581855.1 Porticoccus sp.
AAGTCGGCGCAGACCGACTCCCAGGGGGCTTTGGCTGGGGGTAAGACTGGAAAATCAACTTGGCAACAAGGATGCGGAAGCGAGCCAGGGTTTGGCGTTGAGGAACTTGTTCCCCAATTCCCGCGAAAACCAGGAATATCAGAACTGGCTGAATGATGAAAAATACCGCGAAAAATGAAAATCAGGACCAAAATGCCGTGGAGGCAACAGCCCCGTCACCGGGGGAGTTGCTGCGTCATGCCCGGAAAGATAAGGGGCTGAGTATTGATGAGGTCCTCCCGCATCTCGGGTTACCTGGTCGTGTACTGAAAGCGCTGGAAAACGACGAATATGAGCGTCTTCCGGCGCCCATGTATGTGCGCGGTTATGTGCGACGTTATTGCGCCCTACTGGGTATCTCAGATGAGCCAGTGCTGGAAATGGTCGATCAGCAATTGGCTCGCAAGGGAATTAAGGATCACACGCTATCCATTAGGTTGCCTCCCGCTCCAAAAAAGAAAATAAGGCCAATAGTCTTCATTGCGCCGTTGGTGCTCATTTTGTTGGTGGCGGCAGCAGCCATTGTGTGGGCAATGCAGTCTTCGGACAGTATTACTCTACCCTTGATAGACAAGCCTCAAGCCACGTTTCAACCTGATATTGAAATGAGCGCTATGACCAATAGCAGTGGCAATGAACGGGATTTCGGCGAGCCGGAGCAACGCTCACAAGCCATGATAGAAGAAGGTGGTGATGATGGTGTGCGTACGCTGGCTGTGCGGATTATTCAGCAGAGCTGGGTAGAAGTGTTTGACGCCAAAGGCGACATGCTAGTCGCAGATATCAAGCCCTCGGGTACCCAACTGGAAGTAACGGGGCTTGCGCCTTTCAGTGTGACACTAGGGTATGCACCAGGCGTGGAGATCATTTTTGCCGGTCAGCCCGTGCCAGTAGAGGCAATTGCCAGTGACAATACCGCGACTCTGAAAATCGGTGATGAGTACGCTGAGGAGCGTTAGTTAATCCATGTATTTTGAATCACCCATAGTTCGCAGAAAGTCCCGTCAGATCATGGTGGGCAATGTGCCAGTAGGCGGTGATGCGCCGATTTCTATTCAGAGCATGACCAACACCGAAACGACCGATGTGACGGCCACTGTGGAGCAGGTAAACCGATTGGTAGCGGCTGGCGCTGATATCGTACGTATTTCTGTTCCCTCTATGGAGGCTGCCGAGGCGTTTGGTGCTATCAAAAAGCGGGTGACGGTTCCGCTGGTAGCGGACATCCATTTTGATTACCGAATTGCTCTGCGGGTAGCCGATTTGGGTGTTGATTGCTTGCGTATTAACCCTGGCAATATCGGTCGGGAAAAACGTATTCAGGCGGTAGTTGAGAAAGCCCGAGACCTGAATATCCCAATTCGTATTGGCGTCAATGCGGGCTCTCTCGAGAAAGATTTACAAAAGAAATATGGCGAGCCAACTCCCGATGCGCTGGTCGAGTCTGCTATGCGCCATGTGGAAATTCTCGACAGTTTTAATTTTCACAATTTTAAATTGAGTTTGAAGGCTTCCGATATTTTTATGGCGGTGGCGGCATATCGAAAAATTGCAACTTTGATTGATAATCCATTGCACTTGGGTATTACCGAAGCGGGCGGGTTGCGTGGCGGCACGGTCAAATCCTCCATCGGACTGGGCCTGCTATTGATGGATGGTATTGGCGATACCCTGCGCGTCTCCCTGGCGGCTGATCCCGTAGAAGAGGTAAAGGTTGGTTGGGATATGCTGAGAAGTCTCAAGCTGCGTAGTAAGGGCATCAACTTTATCGCCTGCCCCAGTTGCTCACGGCAGAATTTTGACGTGGTCAAGACCATGAATGAACTGGAAGCACGCCTGGAAGACATTACCACACCCATGGATGTGGCGGTGATTGGTTGTATTGTCAACGGTCCCGGTGAAGCAAAAGAGGTTGACCTGGGGCTGACGGGAGGTACCCCGAACAATTTGGTCTATATCGATGGTCAGCCCAGTCAAAAACTCGGCCAGGAAAATCTGGTGGATGAGTTGGAACAATTGATCCGCAATAAAGCGCGCCAGAAGGCTGCACAACAAGAAAATCTGATAGCGAAGTCCTAATGAAAAAAATTCAATCCATCCGGGGGATGAATGACCTTCTTCCCGAGGAATCCCCCGTTTGGCAATATCTGGAAAAAACGATAGCAGAGCTGCTGGGACGTTACGGTTACCGGGAAATTCGTTTCCCTATTTTGGAACCCACGGAATTGTTCAAGCGCACAATCGGTGAAGTCACGGATATTGTTGAGAAAGAAATGTACACCTTCAATGATCGCAATGGGGAGAGTGTCACCTTGCGGCCTGAAGGCACGGCCGGTTGTGTGCGAGCATGTGAACAGCACGGACTGACGTTTAACCAGACACAGCGCCTTTGGTACCAAGGGCCAATGTTTCGCTACGAACGTCCCCAGAAAGGCCGTCTGCGTCAATTTCACCAGATCGGTGTCGAAGTGTTCGGTCTGGATGGGCCGGATATTGATGCCGAACTGTTGGCGATGATATGGCGTCTTTGGCAGAAACTGGGTGTCGACAAACTGGTGACATTGCAAGTGAACTCACTGGGTACCAGTGAGTCCCGTGGTCGCTACCGCGAAGCACTGGTGGCCTATCTTGAGCAATGTAAAGAGCAGCTGGATGAAGATAGTCAGCGTCGCCTCTACAGTAATCCCATGCGGATTCTGGACAGTAAAAGTGCGGAGACGCAGGCGCTTTTGAATGATGCGCCTCGGCTTGAAGATTTCCTCGAGGATGAATCCAGAGAGCACTTCAGTCAGTTGCTTATGCTTCTGGATGGGGTAGGCGTTCCCTATCAGGTTAATAACCGCTTGGTACGGGGCCTTGATTACTATGGTAAAACAGTTTTTGAATGGGTGACTGATGCGTTGGGGGCACAAGGCACAGTTTGTGCTGGTGGTCGTTATGACGGATTGGTAGAGCAGTTGGGCGGCAAACATACGCCAGCAGTGGGCTTCGCTATGGGCATTGAGCGGCTGGTATTGTTGCTTGACGCCGCTGGTGTGGTACCGGATAGTATCGGCCGACAAGTGGACGTCTACCTTCTGGCTGCGGGGAATGTCCAGCTAGAGGCATTGCAGCTGGGGGAAACGCTGCGTAGCCAGTGTCCGCAATTGCGTATCTTGAACCACTGTGGTGGTGGTAGCTTCAAGAGCCAAATGAAAAAAGCTGATCGTTGTGGTGCGGAAATCGCCTTGCTCCTCGGTGAGGATGAGGCGGCTAGCGGTCAGGTGTCGGTGAAGTTCCTGCGCCAGGAAAAACCCCAGCAAAGTATGACTATTGCCGATGCAGTGGCCTTGCTAAATCAACAAGTTTTATGTGAAGACGAGGAATAAGAGTGGCAGATCATCTCAGCGAAGAGGAACAGCTGGAGAGTTTCAAACGCTGGTGGAAAGAGAATGGTCTTTCTACCGTGATTGTACTCGTACTCGCAGTGGGTGGGTATTTCGGTTGGGATATGTGGAAGGGGCACCGCCAGGCACAGGCCGAGGCAGCTGCCGTCCTTTACCAGCAAATGATGGAAGTGGCTTTCGTCAAACCCGGTGAGTTGCTGGACCAGTCTCATCGCGAACAGGCAACTGTCCTGGCTGAGCAACTGAAAAAAGAGTATTCAGCCAGCCAGTATGCCCGCTATGCAGCGATGTTGCTGGCGAGACTGGATGTGGAAAGAAATGATCTTGACGCCGCGCTGCAAGAGTTGCAGTGGGCGGAAAAGGGTGCTGATGATGGTCTTTCCCTGATTATCAAGTTGCGCCAGGCTCGTCTGGAGGCAGCGCGTGGCAACCTTGATCAGGCGATCGCTATGCTGACGGGTGTTGAAGCGAGAACCATGACCTCGGCTTATGCAGAAGCGATCGGTGATTTTCAGTTGATGAAGGGTGACAAGCCCGCCGCCTATAAGGCGTATCGGGAGGCGCTGCAGAATCTGGTGCTGAATGACAACCAGACCCGCACCATTATTGAATTAAAACTGAATCACGTGGCGCCTGTCACTGAAGCTGCGGATACTGCAGCAGAGCAGCAGACAGGGGAAGATACCTGATGAAACGCTTATCGTGGTTTCTGATATTTTGCGTGTTGCTTTCAGGCTGTAGCTCTATCACCAGTAAATTGGGTAAATCCAAGACGGATGAAGAGGGTGAAAAAATTGCGCCTGCTTCGTTAGTGGATTTCCAGTCCGAAGTTAATCTTAAAAAGCTTTGGTCAACTAATGCTGTGGGCAAAAACCTTTCTGTTAACGGCGGCATTCGTCCGGCTATTCAGGCTGGGGTTATTTATGTTGCTGATAGCGAAGGCAACGTTGCTGCGGTTGATGCTGCAACCGGCGACAAGAAGTGGAAGGTTGATCTGGATACGCCCCTGGGTGGTGCTGTTGGCGTAGGAAGCAACACTGTATTAGTTGGCGGTATTGAGGGTGATATTTTTGCCTTGGAGGCGGAGACAGGCGAACAGCGCTGGCACATATATGCTACCAGTGAGGTATTGGCAGCTCCGGCTATTAGCGGTGACGTGGCTGTTGTTCAGAGTCAGGATGGTCGGGTTGTTGGGCTGAATATTGCCGACGGCGAAAAACGCTGGCAGTTTAAAGCAGACGTTCCCGTACTGAGCTTGCGTGGCAACAGTCCCCCCATGATGGCTGATGATTTGTGTGTCGTGAGCTTTGCCAATGGCAAAGTGCATGCGATTTCACCGGAATCGGGCACTCAGGTATGGGAAACCAGAGTGGCCGTTCCCCAAGGCCGGACTGAACTTGAGCGTATGGTCGATATTGATGGTCGTCCAGTACAGGTAGGTGATGTGCTCTACGTGGCAAGCTACCAGGGCCGAATCGGCGCATTGGCAATTGCCTCGGGCCGTGGCATATGGTTCCAGGATGCTTCAACGATTCACGATTTGGCGTACGGATTGGCGCAGGTTTATCTGGTTCAGAAAAATGATGCAGTGAAGGCCCTGCGTTCAAGCAGTGGACAGCAAATCTGGATAAATGAACAACTCACATATCGTAAGTTAAGTAGCCCTGCGGTTGTTGCCGGTCATTTGGTTGTGGGGGATGCTGAAGGTTATCTGCACGTCTTATCCCAGACAGATGGTCGCTTTGTGGGGAGAACCAAAGTAGGTGGTGGCATTGCCGCCCCCCTGTTAGTCGATGGTGATGTGCTCTATGTTCAGGATAATGGCGGTAAACTAACAGCCTACAGCTTTGAGTAAATGTTGGTGATGGACGATCTAAATGCCGCCCTTTTTACAAAGGGCGGCATTTGTATTTTTCGGGATTGAATGACGCTGCCTCCATAGACGGCTGCACAGGGTGTAATAACACACATGATCCCACAAAGAAATTGTCGAGAACGGTGAAATGATCCCAGTAATAGCATTGGTCGGACGCCCGAACGTGGGTAAGTCGACTTTATTTAACAGATTGACGAAGTCCCACGACGCACTGGTAGCTAACTATCCGGGGCTTACCCGTGATCGCAAATATGGTGAGGGTGCTTTTCTCGGTCGTCGCTATATGCTGATTGATACCGGCGGTATTACTGGTGAGGAAGAAGGTATCGATTCGGCTATGGCTGCCCAGTCTATGCAGGCTATTGAAGAGGCCGATGCCGTGATGTTGGTGGTGGACAGCCGTGATGGTCTTACCCCGGTGGATCGTCGTTTGGCTGAATACCTGCGCCAAAAGGGACGCAAGGTTTATCTGGTTGCCAACAAGATTGATGGTATCAATCCCGATGTGGCGATGGCGGATTTCTATGAACTGGGTATTTCGGAGATTTATCCCACTACAGCTACTCATGGCCGCGGTGTCAGGCAATTGATGGAAGCTGTGTTGGCTAACTTCCCTGAAGAGCCGCCGGTGGAGCAGATTGAGGAGGACCTCCCCGAGCATGGTATCAAGATTGCCGTGATTGGTCGCCCCAATGTGGGCAAATCCACGCTGGTCAATCGGATGCTTGGTGAAGAGCGGGTGATCGTGTTCGACCTGCCGGGCACCACTCGGGATAGTATTTATATCGACTACGAGCGTGATGGAAAAGAATATACCTTGATCGATACGGCGGGTATTCGTCGCAGGAAAAACGTCTCAATGACAGTGGAGAAATTCTCCATTGTGAAAACCCTGCAGGCGATTGATGATGCCAATGTCGTCGTCTTATTGATTGACGCACAAGAGGGTGTCGTCGACCAGGATCTGCATCTCATGGGCACTGCGATTGAAGCGGGAAGGGCTATAGTGCTGGCGGTGAACAAGTGGGATGGCCTGGATGCGGACAACAAAAGCCGGATCAAGTCTGAACTGGAGCGACGTCTGCGATTTGTGGATTTCGCTGACATTCACTTTATTTCAGCATTGCATGGTACTGGTGTTGGCCACCTCTATGAGTCCATTGAAAAAGCCTATGCTTCCGCAACGGATAAACTGAGTACCAACCGCCTCACGCGGATATTGCAAGATGCGGTCACCGAACATCAGCCGCCGATGGTGCGGGGGAGACGTATCAAATTGCGCTACGCCCATGCTGGGGGCAAAAATCCACCGGTCATCGTCATCCATGGTAACCAGACGGATGATGTGCCCAGTCATTATTCACGTTATCTCGAAAAAGTTTTCCGCAAGGTGTTGGATCTGCACGGTACCCCGGTAAAGATCGAGTTCCGTTCAAGTGATAACCCCTATGCGGGCAAGAAGAATAAACTGACGGCAAGACAGGCGTCCAAAAAACGTCGCCTGATGAAACATGTTAAGAAAAAATAGCGCGGGTTTATTCCTGACGCATTAATAATCTTTTCTCAGGCCGCGGCGAGCTTCTCGTCGTGGACCAGCAGTTGGTAGCTGGTCACAAAGTCTCTCACCGTGCCTTCGACTCTCGAGCGAAAATGACGATGCCAATAGGTTGCCAAGGCAGATAGGTTGGCGGCGTTTGGTAACGGTTGTTCTGCTCGTCGATAAATCATCCAGGCGATGGCCGTTGCATATTTCAGGTTGGTCACCAGCTCGCCGTGTGGGTCTTTGAGAAAACTGTGCTGTCCGGCGATACCACGTATATCACTGGCCAATTCAGGGTGATGGATCAGGTACTTATCCCATACCGCCCGATGCATCGTTGGGGTAATGTGAAAAAGCCCTACCCGCCTACCTTCATGCCACCCCCCCAGCCCGGACTCATGCGCAGCCGTTCCCATCAGCAGATTTTCTGCTGCCATTGACCATTCGTTTAGATAGTTCAGTGTTTCCCGTATAACCAGATGGCGCAAATCCCCAGCAGTAAAAATCATGATCTAGCTCCTGAAATTGATTCAACATTGCTTTTAGGGTCTTATATTTTCCTTCATTATTAGCAGGTTATAAGTTGATATTCAATTATAAATTATAAATAACGAGTAACTTTAGTGTATCAACATTGGCAAACTGTACATAAATTGATCAATATGGTGGTGCGGGGAAAGGGTGTCGAGGGTGCGCAAAAAC
>JBFICU010000065.1:0-7480 GCA_041581855.1 Porticoccus sp.
GCTGTTCTATATACCCGAACTCGGCTGTAGCTCAGCGCAGCTGGACAAAGACGAAAAAAATCGTATCAGCCACCGTGGCAAGGCCATGGCACAACTGCTGGAAAAATTATCCCGCTGAAAACGAGTTGCGCGGCAGTAACGGTTAGAATACGCCGCAGAGACAATTTCCACAGGCCATCCCTTGCCCGACGCAACAAAAATGTCATCCAACACACTTCCTGAACCCCGTTGGTACAGCTATCGGCGCACACCTCATCTGGTTGCGCAGGACCCATTGCGGTCATGGCTGCTGGACCCGGGGTCCTTAACGGAGCGACTTGTCCAGCTCAGTCATGGCCAGTTTCGAGTCCAGGTGATTAAGCAACGTATGGGACGTCCCCGCCTGTCAGAGCAACGGCTGTTGGGTATGCCCGCACGCCAGCAGGCACTGATTCGTGAAGTCATCCTGTTCGGCAACAACCAACCCTGGGTGTACGCCCGCAGCGTCATCCCACAACAAACCCTCAGTGGCCGCCTGCGCAGTCTAAAAAAGCTGGACAATCGCCCGCTGGGGGCGCTGTTGTTCAGCGAACCCGGCATGCGCCGTGGCGCTATAGAAGTAGCCCGCCAGGACACTCGAACCCTACCTCTGCCCTCACCTCTGCACGGGGTGAACGCCGTCATTTCGGGAAGACGTTCACTGTTCTGGCTGGATGACAAGCCTCTACTGGTGTGCGAGATGTTTTTACCGGAATTTACCCCGTACAATAACCCGCTTTAGGCCACCAGCACTGCAACACGCCATGAACTCATTGCGGGAACGACTGCCAGACTTCATCCGCCTGATGCGCTTCGACAAGCCCATCGGCACGCTGCTGTTATTGTGGCCCACACTTTGGGCACTGTGGTTGGCCGCAGAGGGAATACCCTCCATTAAAAACCTGCTGGTATTTATGCTGGGTGTGATACTGATGCGCGCCGCCGGTTGTGTGATCAATGATTTTGCTGACCGCAAGGTGGACGGCCAGGTGCAACGCACCCAACACCGCCCAATGGCCACTGGCGCGGTGGCATCCCGCGAAGCCCTGGCCCTGTTCGTTACCTTATGTCTGCTTTCCTTCCTGCTGGTACTGCTGACCAATGCACTGACGGTAAAACTGGCGTTTGCGGGCGCAGCCCTCGCCTTTTGCTACCCCTTTATGAAGCGTTATACCCATCTGCCGCAATTGGTGCTCGGTGCTGCCTTTGCCTGGAGCATCCCCATGGCCTTCGCTGCAGAAACCAATGGCTTGCGCCCTGAGCTGTGGGCACTCTATGCGGCGGTCATCCTGTGGACCGTAGCCTATGACACCTTCTATGCCATGGTGGATCGGGAAGACGATCTGAAAATAGGCATCAAATCCACCGCCATCCTGTTCGGCGACATGGACATTACCATCACCGCCACCTTGCAGGTATTGGTGTTGATTGCCCTGGTCATGACCGGCATGAATTTTGGTCGCGGCCTATGGTTTTTCCTCTCCCTGGCGCTGGCGGCGCTGTTATTTCTGTATCAGCAGTACCTGATCCGCTACCGCGAACGGGAGGGTTGTTTCAAAGCCTTTCTCAACAACAACTATGTGGGCGCAGTGATATTTGTTGGCCTGGTGATCGATTACCAACTCTCCGGCAACTAGACAGTCTGACAATCTTGATCCTTGTCATATTTCTGTCACTGGCATGTCATGTAATAGGCTTGGACACTAAAAGATGACTGAGATATGAGCGATAAAACCATTCTCGTCGTGGATGACGAACCCGCCATTCGCGACATGATCAGCACCGCACTGGACGTGGCAGGCTTCAACTGCCTGCAGGCTGAAAATGCCCAGCAGGCTCACGCTATGATCATTGATGAAAAGCCCGACCTGGTCTTACTGGACTGGATGATGCCCGGCACCAGCGGTGTCGAATTGATTCGTCGGCTACAACGGGACGATCTGACCAAAAACGTGCCCGTCATCATGCTCACGGCCAAAGCCAATGAAGACAATATTGTGCAAGGTCTCGAGGTGGGTGCGGATGACTACATCACCAAACCTTTTTCCCCGCGAGCGCTGGTGGCCCGCATCAATGCCGTGTTGCGTCGCGCCGAACCAGCACTACCCCAGGAACCTATTGAGGTGGACCACCTGCTCTTCGACCCCATCAGCCATCGGGTCACCATCAGCGGGCAAACAGTATCCATGGGGCCAACGGAATTCCGCTTACTGAGCTTTTTTCTCACGCATCAGGAGCGTGTCTACTCGCGGGACCAGATTCTTGATCACGTCTGGGGCGGCAATGTCTACATGGACGAACGCACCGTGGATGTGCATATCCGTCGCCTGCGCAAGGCAATTTCTCTTGAAGCACAGGATCGCTTCATACAGACTGTGCGGGGCGCGGGTTACCGCTTCTCCACCAAGGTTGTTGAAGAGTAGGAAAAGCACTTGCATCGAGGTCTACAGGCAGAAATACGGCGCATTGCGCTGATCACACTGCTGCTGTTGTTTGTCGGCTTCATGATTGGCAACGTGTTGCTGACCCTGCTCGCCGGTGGCAGCATCTACATGTTGTGGACGTTTTCCCATATCGCCAGACTCTACGACTGGCTAGATCAAGGGGCCAACGGGCTCCCCCCTGACGCCAGCGGTGTCTGGGGCGACATGACCGACTATCTCTACCGTATGCAGCAGCGTAACGAGCGCGCCAAACAGAGCCGTCGTCAGCTTTCGGAGCGAGTGCGCAACATCACCTCCGCACTGGACGATGGCATCATGACCCTCTCCCCCGACCGGGTGCTGGAATGGTGGAACCCCGCTGCCGAATCCCTGCTGGGCCTGGAAAAGGATGACCGCGGTCAATCGATCATCAATATTGTGCGCGATCCACGCTTCGTCGCCTTTATCCAGCATCGCAACCTGCCCCTGCCGGTAGAACTCTCATCGCCAGAGAACCCCAGCAAAACCCTGATGTTTACCGCGGCAGAATTTGGCGATGGCAACATCATTCTGGTAGTTCAGGACATCACTCGTCTGCGCAACCTGGAGCAAATGCGCCAGGACTTCGTAGCCAACATCTCTCACGAACTGCGCACACCATTGACCGTACTTTCCGGTTACATTGAAACCCTTCAGGACAACAGTGAAGGACTGCCCGCAGGCTGGCAGAAAGCCCTTGTACAAATGGATCAGCAAACCGATCGTCTCAATGCACTGGCCAATGACCTGGTGATGCTGTCCCAACTAGAATCCAACCGCAAACCACCACCACGTATTTCGGTCCAGCTCACCCCACTGCTGGAGCAAGTGGTGAAAGATGGCAGCATGATCGCCACAGAAAAATACCAAATCGTTGCAGACTGCCAGGAAAACCTCGAACTGCGAGGCGACTACAAGGAACTCTACAGCGCCTTCTCCAACCTGGTGTTCAACGCCATCAAACACAATCCAGGCGGGGTTGAAATCCGCATCGCCTGCCGCAGCACCGACTCGGAAATCATTGTCGAAGTCTGTGACAATGGTTACGGCATTGATCCCAAGCACATTCCACGACTCACCGAGCGTTTCTACCGCGTCGATCACAGCCGTGCGTCCAGTACCGGCGGCACCGGATTAGGTTTGGCCATTGTCAAACACGTGATGATGCGCCACGGCGGCACCCTTGAAATTCAAAGCACCCTGGGCAAGGGCAGCTGTTTCCGTTGCCACCTTCCTAAACCGATCGCAATAGCATAGGGTCTACACTTACCTGCTAGGAGATAAGACCCCTTTCTCCAGCCGTTCCGGGAAAGACCATTTTGGACATACGCATTCTAGACAGCATTGATCAATGCGATGCCAAGCATTGGGATAGCCTGTTTAACAGTCGTTATCCTTTTCTTCAGCACCGTTTCCTGTCCCTGTTGGAACATTCCGGCAGTGCCTGCACATCAACTGGCTGGCAACCCCACCACTTGTTGATCAGTGACGACAAGCGGCCAGTGGCGGCCATGCCGCTTTACCTCAAGAGCCACTCCTGGGGGGAGTACGTATTCGACTGGGCCTGGGCGGAGGCCTATCAGCGGCAACAACTGGATTACTACCCCAAACTGCTCACTGCCGTGCCTTTTACCCCGGCCATCGGTCCAAGGCTGGCTCTTTCACCGCAAACCGAACTGGCTTCCGTCACCCCTTATCTGCTGACCGCCATACAACAATTGGCCGACCAGCAAGGCGCCAGTGGATGGCACCTGCTGTTTCCTGAACCGGGCCTGACTGCCGCCATGAAAGATGCGGGCGGCATGCTACGCAGCGGCGTGCAGTACCTATGGCAGAATCGCGACTATGGAAACTTTGACGATTTCCTGGCCGCATTGTCCTCCCGCAAACGCAAAAATATCAGCAGGGAAAGAAGTGGACTTCAGTGTCAGGGACTGCGCGTACATCGCCTCAGCAATGACGAGATCACCGCCGACTGGTGGGATTTCTTCTTTCAGGTCTACCACAACACCTACCTCAAACACAGCGGCAACAGCGGTTACCTGACGCAGCATTTCTTCCGCGCTCTCGGCGATGTCATGTCTGGACAATTGATGATGGCGGTTGCCGAACGAGGTGACGAAAAGGTTGCCGCCGCCCTGTTTTTCTACGACGAAGAGAATCTCTACGGACGCTACTGGGGCTGCACGCAGGAATTCGATTACCTGCATTTTGAACTATGTTATTACCAGGGAATCGAATTTGCGATTGAAGAAAAACTTGCCCGTTTTGATGCCGGGGCACAGGGTGAGCACAAGGTTCGTCGGGGCTTTGAACCACTGGAAACCTGCTCGGTGCACTGGATCAGACGCCCTGATTTTTCCGCCGCAATCAAACGCTTCCTGGCAGAAGAGCGACGGTACGTGCTGAACTATATTCAGGAAACTCGCCGACAGTTACCATACAAAGCCCCATAGGGTCGTAGTGCTAAATTTTCCGAGGAGGAAATATATTGTGATAAAGCCTGTTTGGTTGTTACTGCTGGGTTGCTTGCTGTTTTCCGGCACGACTCAGGCTGCCAGTAAAGTCGAAATTGATATCTATGTTCAGGAAGCCCTGGCTGAACTCTACAAACAGTCACCCGCTGCCCGCGAACTCACCGCCCGCGCCAAGGGTATGCTGATTTTCCCCAAAGTATACAAAGCTGGCTTCTGGGTCGGAGGTGAATACGGGGAAGGGGCATTACGCATCGGCGGCAGTAATGTGCGTTACTACAATATCGCCGCAGCATCACTTGGGCTGCAGCTTGGTGCCCAGATCAAATCCCAGGTCATCCTGTTCATGACAGACGAATCGCTTAGGAAATTTCGCAACAGTGAGGGTTGGGAAGCCGGCGTTGATGGCAGTGTCGCCATCGCCACCTTCGGTGCCGGAGGGGAAATCGATACCAATACGGCCCAGCAACCGATTATCGGTTTTATCTTTTCCAACAAGGGGCTGATGTACAACCTCACCATCGAGGGGTCAAAAATCACCCCGATCGCCCGCTAGTCGTTCACCTGTGTCCGCTGGCTATCTGCTACAGCCAGCGGCGCACCTGTAAACAATATCCCCGATAGACATCTCCAAACCGCTCTGCCAAAGCGCGCTCTTCCGGAATAATTTGCAGCCAGGTCACCAAGCCCATATAGAGGGGCAAGCCGAGGGTGGCATAGAGGCTGTCCAGATACAGGTTCCAACCTAGCAATATCACCAGTAATCCCAGGTAGGTGGGGTTGCGTGAATAGCCATAGATACCTTGAGTAATGACACGTAGCGTTTTGTGGGGAGATCTCGGGTCGATGGTGGTTCTGGCCAGATACAGTGTCAGTGTTGCCAGGCAACTAATGGTCAGTCCGGTGACCATCACCAGCATAACCAGCAGGCTCCATAGCGCGCTGTAAGTGGTGTGCACATCCAACCAGCGCGCGCACAGCCACATGAACAGTGCGACCAAACCACAGAGTACCAGCGGTGGAATTTTCAGCTTTAGATCAAGTTCTTGCGCCATACCAGTAACCGATTGTTGGCGGGCATCGCGTTATCTTCAGCCAGCTTAAACCCAATGTCCTGCGCCAGGCTGTTAACTGCTTCAAAATCCCTGATGCCCTGATGGGGCGCCATTTGCTTGAGCCACTGGTCAAAACGAGCGTTGCTCTCGCTGGTGAAGTTGCCTTGATAGTTAAACGGTCCGTAGATTGCCAGTACCGCATCTTCGACAAGTAATGTTCCTAATTCAGCAAACAGATTCTCCACCGACGTCCAGGACATAATATGGCAGGTATTGGCGGTAAAGAGCGCATCCGGCTGATAGCCATTCATGCCCCACGGGCGCTGGTCTGCGTTCAACGCGAGTGGCCGGTACAGGTTGTCGGCAGGGCAATCATCTATCCAGCTATTGATACCCGGATGGTTGTCAGGCAGATCGGCAGTCTGCCAAATCAAATGAGGCATACGAGGGGCAAAGTAGACCGCATGCTGTCCCGTTCCGCTCCCCACCTCCAGCACCCTGCGACGATCAGCAAAAACCCGTTGCAGGACATCGAGGATCGGCTCGCAGTTATTCTCACAAGCTTGAGAGAAGGGTTTGTTATTCAACACTGGCTATTATTCCTGCTGTTCATCACGAGTAAATACCCACTCACGTGCCGAGGACATGGCGGGTTGATACGCGTACCCCGCGTAGTCGAAATCTTTCAAACGCTCTGCATCATCAATTTGATGTTCAATAATATAGCGGCTCATCAGGCCGCGCGCTTTCTTGGCATAGAAGCTGATGATCTTGTACTTGCCACCTTTCCAGTCCTTAAACACCGGCGTAATGATCTCGGCGTTCAACTTGCCCGCTTGCACGGATTTGAAATATTCATTGGACGCCAGGTTAATCAGCACCGGCGTTTTCATGTTGCACAGCTCCGTATTCAGGTCATCGGTTATCTTGCCACCCCAGAACTGGTACAGATCCTTGCCGCGAGAATTGGCCAGTTTAGTGCCCATCTCCAGCCGGTAGGGCTGCATCAGGTCAAGCGGTCGCAACAGGCCATATAAACCAGAGAGGATACGCAGGTGTTGCTGTGCCCATTGCAAATCCGCCTCTGACAGACTCTCCACCGCCAAACCGGTGTACACGTCACCCTTGAACGCCAGTATGGCTGGCCGGGCATTATCTGGCGTAAATTCAGGCTGCCAATCCAGATAGCGTCCAAAATTTAGGGCGCCCAGCCTGTCGCTGATACCCATCAATTCCGAGACCTGCGGAGGTGATAACTTACGAAGTTCGCTGATCAGCTCGGCAGAATCCTCTACATAGCCGGGCTGGCTGTATGCAGCAGTAGTGAGCGGGCTGTCATAATCGAGTGTCTTGGCGGGGGAAATAACTGTCAACATGGGTTGTCCAATGGGTAATCGTTTACACACATAAGCAGTTCATTATACTCATTTCACCACTGCCGCTTGCCAGGAGTACACATGCGCCGGTTTCA
>JBFICU010000066.1:0-7369 GCA_041581855.1 Porticoccus sp.
AAGCGCACGGTAATACCCTTGTCGCGCAGGAACTTGGTGATATCACCCACCGCATTCTGGGCCTGAGCCACCGCCATACCGTAGCCGGGCACAATGATCACCGAATCGGATGCCAACAGTTCCTCAGCCATTTCATCAATGGAGATTTCCTGAATGGTCTGGTCACCCATATCCACTGAAGAACTGCTGCTGGTCTGACCGAAACCACCAAGAATCACACTGATGAACGAGCGGTTCATCGCCCGACACATGATGTAACTCAGGATGGCACCACTGCTACCCACCAGGGCGCCAGTAACGATCAGCAGGTCGTTGCCCAACATGAAACCGATAGCAGCCGCAGCCCACCCGGAGTAACTGTTAAGCATAGACACCACTACCGGCATGTCGGCGCCACCAATGGCCATGATCAGGTGAATACCCAATACTGACGCAATGGCTGTCATCACCACCAAAGCAAACAATCCACTGGCCGTATTGTCGGCACCGACAAACAGGAAACCCAGGACCAGGGTAGCCAGCAATGCCGCCAGATTCATGTAATGACGGCCCGGCAGAGTAAGTGCCTTACTCGGTATCCGTCCATCCAGCTTACCGCATGCTATCAGCGAACCCGTAAAGGTGACGGCACCAATGAAGATACCCAGATACACCTCCACCAATTTGATGGTGTGTTCAGCGCCCTGAGTATGAACAAGCGGTTCGATGTAACCGGAGAAGCCTACCAATACTGCGGCAAGACCAACGAAGCTGTGCAGCAAGGCCACCAGCTGGGGCATCTGGGTCATTTCGACCTTGTTGGCCAACATCAGGCCAATCCCACTGCCGATCAGGATCGCCAGTACAATACTGACGATGCCACTCGAACCAAAACTGGCAACGGTTACACCGACGGCAATCAGGATGCCCGCTACCCCGTAGAAATTACCCTTGCGCGCGGTTTCCTGATTACTCAGGCCACCGAGACTGAGGATAAACAAAACACTGGCCACAACGTAGGCCACACTGACAATTCCATAACTCATGGTGTGACCCTCTTATCTGCGGAACATTTTGAGCATGCGGTGGGTGACTCGGAAGCCCCCTGCAATATTGATGGTTGCGATCAGCACCGCCACAAAGGCCATGATACCGACCAGCGCGGCCTCAGCCCTTGCCAAGTGCAGCAATGCCCCAATCACGATAATCCCACTGATAGCATTGGTCACACTCATCAGCGGCGTATGCAGCGATGGTGTCACATTCCAGATCACCTGCCAGCCGATAAAACAGGCCAGCACAAACACCGTAAAATGACTCAGGAAACTCACTGGGGCATACATACCAATGCCCAGCAAAGCCAGTACCGTGACAGCCAGCAAGGCACCCTTACCAGCCCACTTCTGCAGCAGTGAAGGCTCGCCTTTCGCACCCTTTCCTGTGGGCAATGGCTCCTCAGTACTGGGTTTGGGCGCAGCTACCGATACCTCCACCTTGGGTGGTGGCCAGGTAATGGAGCCTTCCTGTACAACAGTCAAACCACGAATGACGGTGTCTTCCATATTAACTTTTGGTTGACCATCTTTTTCTGGCGTCAGGTCAGTCATCAAGTGCGTGAGATTGCTGGCATAGAGATCGCTTGAGACTTTGGCCATGCGGCTGGGCAGATCGGTATAACCGACAATGGAGACATCGTGGTGTACCGCCACCTTGCCTGGCTCTGTCAATTCACAGTTACCACCACGCTCGGAAGCCAAATCGACAATCACGCTGCCGGGTTTCATGGAGGCAACCATCTCAGCAGTAATCAACTTCGGTGCTGGGCGGCCAGGAATAAGTGCGGTGGTAATAATGATGTCCACCTCTTTCGCCTGCTCGGCAAACAAAGCCATCTCGGCCTTGATGAACTCATCGCTCATCTGCTTAGCGTAACCGCCACCACCACTGCCATCCTCATCGCCAAAATCCAGCTCCAGAAATTCGGCGCCCATGCTTTCTACCTGTTCTTTCACTTCCAGGCGAGTGTCGAAGGCACGCACTATCGCACCCATGCTGTTAGCGGTACCGACGGCAGCCAAACCTGCGACACCAGCGCCAATAATCATAACCTTGGCCGGAGGTACCTTACCGGCAGCCGTGACCTGACCTGTAAAGAAACGGCCAAAATGGTTAGCCGCCTCAATCACCGCCCGGTAACCTGCGATATTCGCCATGGCACTCAGTGCATCCATCTTCTGAGCCCGGCTGATGCGCGGCAGGCTGTCGATGGCAAAGACTGTAGCGTGCTTTGCGGCCAACTTTTCCAATAACTCGGGGCACTGCGCGGGCCAGATATAGCAGGCCAAAGAAGCGCCATCTTTCATCAACTCGACTTCATGACGATCCAGATGCGGATTGACCATCGGTGCCCGTACTTTGAGGATGAAATCTGCCTGCCCCCAGAGGGAATGAGCATCGACCGCAATTGCGGCCCCGGCGTTCACATAAGCCTCGTCGTCGTAATGGGCGGGTTCACCGGCGCTTGATTGCACCAGCACGTCGTAACCCAGCTTAATCAACTTTTGCACCGAGGCCGGGGTGGCAGCAACGCGCCGCTCATCCGGATAAATTTCCTTAGGGATACCTATTGTTATCATCAGCACTCTCTCCAAACCCGACACAAGGCCAGGTGCCATAATCGAAACATGAAAATCCAAACTTTGAACTCACCAAAATAGTGTCTGTCCAGCCGGAGAACATGGCCGTCGGCTAACTAAACCACTGAATAATTTAGAAAACCAGTAAAAAGTCTATTTTTGGTCAGTAGAAATATCGCCAGTTCTACAACCCCTTCAAATGCTACGCTATAGAACGACAACTTAAATCATTCATTGATATGAGCGTAAATCATCCTTTCTTAGGATAGTTTAAAGAGGAATATAAAAGAAATTTGATCGGCTAAAAACAATATTAGCCCTCAATTCCAGCGACTTACTGACTTCGTTCACTACATCAAACGATCCCTAAACATAAAATACACCGCGCCAATCAGACAGAGTCCGGCCCACAGATAATCGAGCTTCAGGGGTTCCTTCAGATACATCACTGAAAATGGCACAAAAATACTCAACGTAATCACTTCCTGCATCACTTTCAGTTGGCCCACGTTCAGTTCTGTATAGCCGATGCGATTGGCTGGCACCTGGAACAGATATTCCAGCAGGGCAATGCCCCAGCTCACCAAGGCGGCAATAATCCAGGGCTTGTTATTAAGCTCCCGAAGGTGCGCATACCAGGCAAACGTCATAAAAATATTGCTGCAGAGCAGCAGGCCGATGGAAACCAGAATTGGGTTCATACCGCAGGCACGCGCAAGATACCATGGACATCCCAGATTGCCCCGGGAACCTCAAAAAAATCAGTGACCGAACAGTTTCTTTAGCAATGCTGTCGTCTGTTTCGCCGGGTCCTGGCGAATGGCCGCTTCTTCCTTCGCCAAATAGTAAAAGATTCCCGCCATACCCTTCTCGATAGTGTAATCGGTAAGATTGGTTTTCAGATCCGGGACAAAGGGCAGGGTTTTGTACTGACTGGCAATACCGTCATAAACCTGCAATGCACCCACTTCACTGAGGCTATTCTCAATGACCGGGCGCATCTCTTCTCCCAGCGGGCCACTCATTTTCTGTTGAAAGTAGCGGGTAGCCGCATCTTCAGAGCCATTGTAGATATTTTCTGCATCATCAATGGTCATCTCGCTGATAGCATCAAGGAACAGCGCCTTGGCTTTTGGCGTGGCCGCTTCAGCCGCTCGATTCAACTTGGTTTCAAGGTCCACCAGGCTGGCACCCATACCAACTGTCTCGAGTAACCCTTTGGCCTGGGCGATCTGGCTGGGCAGCGGAATGTGAATCTGCTCATCTGCCAGAAAACCATTCTCCGCTCCCAGCTGTGAAACCACATTTGCGGTACCGACCTTGAGTGCGTCTTTCAGACCTGCAGCAAGCTCCTCCGCAGACAAGCCAGACACGGTTGTCGTCGCACTCTGGGAACTTGTGCCAGTGGCACCTTCCAGCAATTGCTTGCCGGTATCCCACCAGCTTGCGGCGTTAACGACAACAGAAAGAGACAATAACAACAAACCGGCGGCGGTAATCCTGGACTTCATGAGCATGGCTCTCTGATCGTGAGAATTGGGACGACAAGGTTAGCACGCCTGTGCCTCGCTGTTTAACGACTCAAGAAGGAAAGAGCGTTATTGGGAGGGCCACAGCACAGTCGACGAGCCATGTCCGACGGCAATCAATAAAGGCCTACCGAGAACTGCTGTAGGTCAGAGGAAATAAAGGGAGGCAGAATCTAATTAGAGAAGTTCGATGGCATAGGGGGTTTCCAGCTTAAGACGCCACTCCCCTTTACGCCGGTATACCCAGCCATGGAGTTCAACTGTGTGCCCCAGCAGCGATTGAAACCATAAAGGGTCAAAGTAATGTTGGTTCTCGGGGTAGGTAATGACCACAAGTCGGTCATCCAGTATCAACCGCCACTGCTTGCCTTGTTTGACCGCAGTGACCACACCCCGAACCCGCTGGAAACCACCTGTAGAAATATTGCTGGCCATCTCAGGCGCTATGCCGCGACTGCCCCAGAGACCTTTTTCCTCTCTGCGAGCAACTCCCTCTGCGACAGCCAGACAGTCGGCCATGGACAAGTTTGGGGGAATCGCTACGTGGTAAGCCAGACCCTGTTCCAGCAGAAACTGTTCAAGACTTTCCCCTCCCCCGTTAAAGAGGTGTGCCAGGGTGCGGCCATAGTGATCTTTGTCTTCGCGGTCGAGCAATATTGTCAGCTCACCGGACTGGGCAACAAACCGTTTAACGGCTTGCATTGCTTCTTGTGAAAAAGGTTGATTGGGCGCCCCGCGATGACCGACTTCAGTGGTATTGATACCGATCAGCCGGACTTTTCGACCATCTTGAAGCTTGAGCGTATCGCCGTCATAAACATGAGAGACAACAACTTTTTCCGTCTTGCCAAAGGGTTTGCACTGTTCTCCAGCAACGGCCTCACGTAGCCCAAGAAAAACTGCACCCACAAAAAACGCGCTCTGGACAAACGTCCGGAGCGCGTTATGGCCGCCTCGAAAGGCAAACACAGAAAAATTATTTCTTGGCGGAACGACCGGCAAAGCGCTTGTTGAACCGATCAATACGGCCACCAGTGTCCACAACCTTCTGCTTACCGGTATAGAACGGGTGACACTGTGAGCAAACATCTACGTGGATGCTGTCAGCCAGGGTAGAACCTACTTCAATAACACTGCCGCAACTGCAGGTAGCAGTCAGCGAACCATAATTCGGGTGGATTTCTGATTTCATGTCTCTTTGCCTCTGTCTCTTGCACACCGCAACCCAATCTTTATACAACCCGGAAACTACCGACTGGGATCGCATGATACATCTGGTACACTGCGATTCTCAGTACGATTCTGGCTGACTGCTTGAGCATTCACCCATCCGGGATGCCTTTAAATTTGTCAGGCACCGCATGCCGCCTTAAACGGAGCGCGAATACTACCAGAAAACGGCCCCCTTTCAAGGTTTTAGCAAAAAATCATAGTGATGACAGATTCCGCCATTCTCCGCGTTGCCGTTCCCTCTCCCCTGCGGCGATTGTTCGACTATTTTTGGCCAAACGATTTTGGTCCGCTTCCGGCACCAGGTTGCCGCGTGCTCGTGCCCTTTGGTCGACGCAACGTCGTTGCTGTGGTAATTGAAGAGGCGGAGCACAGTGACGTCCCCCTGTCAAAACTGAAACCAATCGCTCAACTGCTGGATGGCGAGCCACTGTTTCCGGAGCCGCTGTTACAGCTGTGCATTTGGGCTGCCGGATACTACCAGCACCCTATTGGTGATGCCCTTGGTACCGCGCTACCAGCCTTACTGCGCAAGGGAGAAGCCATACCTGAGGCAGCCCACACCCACTGGCAATTAACCACCCACGGCAAGGGTTTGCCCGCTTCGGCACTGGCCAAGGCCCCACGTCAACAACAGGTACTGCAACACTTGCAACAACAAGGCATGGCGAGCAGAACAACGTTTCAGTCACTGGGCATCACATCCACGGTGCTGAGGCAACTGAAAGAAAAGGGGCTGATTGAAACGGTTTCAGTCAATGAGCAGCCTCCCTTTGATTTATCCAACCTGCTGGCAGAATCGCCCCTCCCTCTTTACCCGCAGCAGCAGCAGGCGCTGGACGATATCGAGCTGCACGGCTTTCACTGTTACCTGCTGGACGGAGAAACCGGCAGCGGTAAGACCGAGGTTTACCTGCAGGCTATCGAAAGAGTAGTCCGCTATGGGCGGCAGGCACTGGTCTTAATTCCCGAAATCAGCCTCACACCACAGACGCTCAGCCGCTTTCAGGCACGCTTCAATTGTTCCGTAGTGGTACTCCATTCAGGGCTCACCGACAGGGAGCGAGCACTTGGCTGGAACGCAGCCAGAACCGGGCGGGCATCCATCATTATTGGCACTCGCTCAGCCATTTTTACCCCCCTGCACAACCCCGGCCTGCTGATCGTGGATGAGGAACATGACAGTTCATTCAAACAGCAGGATGGTTTCCGCTATTCAGCGAGAGACCTGGCCGTGATTCGTGCCAGCAGGGAAGCAATTCCGCTGGTCCTCGGCTCAGCCACACCCTCTTTGGAATCACTCCACAACTGCCAACAACAGCGTTACACCCGCCTTATCCTGTCTCAGCGGCCAGGATCGGCACAGCAACCACGCTGGCAAACCGTGGATATTCGCCAGCACCGGCTCTCGGCAGGCTACTCTCGGGAACTGATCGACGCCATGCAGCAGCAATTGGACGACGGCAATCAGGTGCTGGTATTTCTCAACCGCCGAGGCTTTGCCCCAACCCTCAGTTGCCATCAGTGCGGCTGGATTGCCAACTGTCATCGCTGCGAGGCTCGCCTCACCGTTCACCGGCACATCAACCGGCTGCTTTGCCACCACTGCGAATATCAACAAGCCGTTCCACACAGCTGCCCGGACTGCCACAGTGCGCATCTTCAATGCATTGGCCAAGGTACCGAGCGCAGTGAGGAAACGCTTGAGGCATTATTCCCACAGTACCCGGTCATTCGTGTGGATCGGGACACCACCCGCCGCAAACAGGCCATGCAAGCCATGGTGGATCGAGTGAATGGCGGCGATCCCTGTATCTTGCTTGGCACCCAGATGCTCGCCAAAGGCCACCACTTTCCCAACGTCACATTAGTGGCCATTCTCGATGCCGATGGCGGACTATTCAGTGCAGACTTTCGAGCGCCGGAAAAAATGGGGCAGTTAATTACCCAAGTAGCAGGTCGGGCTGGCCGCGGCGACAAACCCGGCACAGTCAT
>JBFICU010000067.1:0-7364 GCA_041581855.1 Porticoccus sp.
GGCCGCGATGGTGGCGGGAATGATGATGGGCAGAGGGTCGATACCCAGTCCTTCTGCCATGACGGCAAAAATTGGCACCAGGGCGGTGGTGGTGGCGGTATTGCTGGTCAACTCGGTCAGAAAAATGATCAGCGTCACCACCAGTAGTGTCAAAACCAGCGGTGGCACATCGGACACGCCCGCCAATTGTGCTGCCAGTAGTTCGCCCACACCCGTGGAGCGAATAGCTCCCGCCAGGGCGAGGCCGCCGCCAAATAGCAGCAGGATGCCCCAGGGTAGCTTCAGTGCTGTATCCCAATCAATCAGGAACTCCCGCTGCTTCAGGTTGACCGGCAGGGTGAACAGCAGCAACGCCGCAATGATCGCGATACCCGTATCGCTGATCCCTCCCAACAACGGCAATTTGACTAGCAGTGGCCTGCCCATCCAGCAGGCTGCAGTGAGCAGGAAAATAGTCAGCGTCATTTTGGCGCCCAGGGACCATGGTTCCGAAGGCTCGTGTAGAAACTTATTGTCGATGGCTTCTTCCCCCGGTGGGTATATCCAGCGGGTCAGCAGCCACCATGCCAGGGGTACAAACAGAACCACCACCGGCAGACCAATGGTCATCCAGCGGGCAAAGCTGATTTCTGTTCCCAGCTCTCTCTGGATAAAGGATACGGTGAACATATTGGGCACAGTCCCAACGATAGTGCCGATTCCGCCGATGGATGCGGCGTAAGCTACTCCCAATAGCAGGCAGAGACTGAAGTTCTCGCGGTTGGGTGCCTCTTTGTCGAGTAGCTGGATAATGCTTAACAGGATAGGCAGCATCACCAGCGTCGTGGCGGTATTGGTGATCCACATGCTGAGTGATGCGGAAACGAACATGAAACCACCCACCAGGGTGGCGGGTTTGGTCCCCACCAACTTCAGCACAGCGATCGCGAAGCGGCGATGTAAGTGCCATTTTTCAAGGGCCAGTGCCAGGATAAAGCCGCCCATAAACAGAAAAATCAACGGGTGGGCATAGGCCTGGGATGTGCTGTTGATATCACTGGCGCCACTCAATGGCAGCAGGGCCAGGGGTAGCAGTGCAGTGGCGTAAATGGACACGGCTTCAGTGAGCCACCACATCGCCATCCACAGTGCCAGCGCTGCGGTAAGCCTGCCGGGTGTCCCCAGGATGATTTCACTGCCATTTAGGCCTGGGGCGCGATCCGGGACCAGCCAGAACACTAGTGCGGCCAGCAGTGGCCCACCGATCAGGGACAGCAGACGGAACTGACGAATGATTTGTTGAAAGCGGGTGCTGTCCATTGTTGTTATGGTCTGGAAAAACTCAGCTTAGCAGGGTTTTCGCTTCAGATTAACCACGTCAGCCAATGGCGTTGGGAAGCTTAACCGATGATTTTCTCTTTCAGCGCACGCGCTAGCGAGGCGGCCCGTTTGGTGCGGCCAGATTGTTTATGCCTGGCTTTTATCAGCCCCTCGCTAAAGGCGGTGTGTCGGCTATAG
This sequence comes from Porticoccus sp., assembly GCA_041581855.1. Classification (GTDB taxonomy): domain Bacteria; phylum Pseudomonadota; class Gammaproteobacteria; order Pseudomonadales; family Porticoccaceae; genus Porticoccus. The sequence goes on from JBFICU010000067.1 coordinate 1,498, forward strand.
TCGATATGCACATCCACCAGTACAGGCTGATTCCCGCCCGCTAGCGTCAGGGCGGTGTCCAGACCCGCCTCAATTTCCTGGTTGTCCTCAATGGCGACGTATTCACAGCCCATGGCGTGAGCAAAGGAGATCCAGTCAGCCTCACCCAGCTTGCTCATGGCGCCGCGCCTATCGGGTCGGTGTTCGCCGGACTGAGAACCCTGGCCATCATTGAACAGACAGTAAATGACACCCAGATGGTATTTGCTGGCGGTAATAGCTTCCATGCCACTCATCATCATCGCGCCGTCGCCAACAATGCCCACCACGGTTCTGTTGGGGTAGGCCAGTTTCAGGGCGTTAGTGGCTGGCACACAGTAGCCGATGGCATTGAAGTCACTGGGAGAGATAAACACCCCCCCGGGATGAAGCGGGAATAATTCTGCGGCGAGGAACGTGTGGTTGCCCTCATCGCAGGTCAGCAACGCATCATCCGGTAATTTCTTGCGCAGGGCTGAAAAAAAACGACCCGGGTTGACGCGGGGTCCATGTGTTTTCTGCCAGCTGTTGCGGTAGTCCTGTTTGTCGAAGGCAATGCGGTTGGCCAGCACAGAACTATTTACAGCCTGAGGCTTCAGCTCGATCACTTTCTCCAGCAGGGCGACAGCAATATCAGTGGCATCTCCCTGTAGGGTAACGGTTGCCGGGTAATTGGCATTGAACACCTTCGGATTGATGTCTGCGTGGATCAAGTTGTCAGGAGGGGTCAGGCCATAATGGCCGGTGGCAATTTCCGAAAACCGTGTGGCGATCGCCAGCAGGCAATCGCAATCTGCAAAGGCATGTTGGGCAGCGGGGACCGCAGACGGGCCGAAGCCCATGCCGGTATGAAGAGGATGATTGGCGGGAAATACACTTAATCCCTGCAGGGTAGTGGCTACCGGAGCCGCCAGGTGGGTAGACAGCGCCTGCAGCGCTTCACTGGCATAGCGTGCTCCCCAGCCCACCAATAACCCCGGTTGCCTGGCATTTGCCAGCATGCGGGCGGCTTCTTCAATGGCGGCCATGTCCAGCGGTGGTCGTGTGGGATGACCGCGGAACAGCGACAACGAACCTGATTCCACCACAGCCGTTTGCACGTCCACGGGTATTTCCACAAACACCGGTCCCGGTTCTCCCTCCACTGCGGTGCGATAAGCCTCATAAAGGGTAGGCACAATATCGGCAGCGCTCTCGACCAGATAAGCAGCTTTGGTAATGGGTTCCAGTAGCGCTAGATGGTCAATATCCTGAAGCTGGAAATGGTGTTTGGTTTGTCGCTCGATGCCTCCGGCAATGACCAGCAGGGGAATCCCGGCGAGGAAGGCCTCCGCGATACCGCTGGCAGCATGGGTAATGCCAGCGCCCGGTACGATCAGCAGTGTGCCGATTCGGTCAGTGGTGCGACTGATGGCATCAGCCATAAAAGCGGCCGATACCTCATGGGTAACCAGATACGGTGTTATGCCGGGGAAGTCTTCCAGCTCCTGGTATATCTGCGCATTGTGCGCGCCAGGAATTCCGAAAACACGGCTGACACCAATCTGTTCAAGTGCATAACAGGTGAGCCATGCCCCGGTTTTTTTCATCAGTTCCTCAGTATTTCAGTTAGCAGCATTAGAGCCATGCTATTAAGCGGGACACGACGAGTCAACGCCACTGGTATTAAACAGTGGCGTTGTGGATAGATGGGGAGTCGGCTTTGTGACGCTGGTTCAGAATCAGCTGATTGCGCCGGTGGTACGTACGCGCTTGGAGCCGGTTGTTACCGGGGCCTGCTTTGCTGCACGCCGTGTTTCAATACGCTTGTCGATTATATTTTTCAGGGCAATCAGCATGCCGGCGACCAGAAAGGCGCCTGGAGGCAAAACAGCAATCAGGAAGCCGTAACCTTCGCCGAACAGGTGCAGGGTCCAGTTTTCCGCCATGGGGCCAAACAGCAAATGCATATTGGCGAACAGGGTGCCATTGCCGAGAATTTCGCGGATGGTGCCGATCAGCAACAGCACCAGACCAAAACCGCTGCCCATCATGAACCCGTCCAGTGCTGATGCCACTACGGTGTTCTTGCAGGCAAAGGCTTCGGCGCGGCCGAGAATAATACAGTTGGTCACGATCAACGGAATGAAAATACCCAGGATGGTATACAGCTCATAGGTAAAAGCCTGCATCAGCAATTCGGTGCAGGTGGTGAATGAGGCAATAATCATGACAAAGGCGGGGATTTTGACCGCCTCGGAGACATGGTTGCGAATCATCGATATTGCGGTGTTGGACGCCGCGAGTACCAACATGGTGGCGAGGCCAAGCCCCAAAGCATTAACGACCGACCCCGTGACCGCCAGCAGTGGGCACAGACCCAGCAATTGCACCAGTGCCGGGTTGTTCTTCCACAGACCGTTGTGGGCAATTTCTCGGTAGCTGATATCAGCCATGATCGCTTTCCTCATTTGCCTGGTGATTGATAGTGGGCCGCTGCCGAGCGGCCTTTAACAGGCGCGCGCGGTCTTCATTGTAGTACTTCAGCGTCTTATAGACCTGCTGCACAACCGCACGAGGCGTAATGGTGGCGCCGGTAAACTGGTCAAACGCCCCCTTGTCCTTCTTTACTTTCCACAGTTCCGGCGCCGGGTTAACCAGGGATTTGCCATTGAAACCGAGTACCCAATTGCTCTTTTTAAGGTCTACCTTGTCGCCCAGCCCGGGCGTTTCATGGTGGGAAACAACCCGCACGCCGGCGAGAGAACCATCGATGTTGATGCCGACAATTAAGCGGATATCACCATTGTAGCCATCCGGGGCTACCGCCGGGATGATCACGGCGATGGGTTCGTCTCCCTGGCGGGCGATATTGACTTCGCCGCCCTCATTATCAATACCAAGGGTATGCCAGTAGTTCGCCGGTACGGGCACTGTGTCCAATAGCAGGTCATTGGTGTGGCGAGTCAGAGGAATGATTTCCAGCAGGGCACGTTTGGCCACTTCCCGTTGTGCCGCAGTAATACGATCTTTAGTGCCCAGGTAGGTGGTGGCGAGTACCGCTGCGGTGATCAGCGCAAAAATACCGAGCACCACACTGTTAAAACCGATGGATTTTCCGAGCCTGGCCATGGTTATTCCTTCTTCTCCGTGGCGCGACGCGGTTTTTGATGACCATAGGTGCGCGGCAGCGTGTAGTTATCAATCAGGGGGGCGGCAAAGTTCATCAGCAACACGGAGAAAGCCACCGCATCCGGATAACTGCCCCAGCTGCGAATAATAAAGATCAGCACGCCAATCAGTGCCCCGTAGACCAGCCGTCCGCGATTACTGGTGGCAGACGTAACCGGATCGGTAATGATAAAGAAGGCCCCCAGCATGGTGCCGCCGGAGAGCAGGTGCATCAGCGGCGAACCGTGACTGGCGGAGCTGCCGCTGTCGTAAAACAGTGCTGCACAGAGGCCCAGGCTGGTCAACATCGCCACCGGCGCATGCCAGGTGAACACTCTGCGGACTAACAGGAAACAACCTCCAGCCAGAAACCCGAGGTTGGCCCATTCCCAGCCCAGGCCAGCCCAATTGGCCAGGCTGAACAACGGAGTTTTTTCATAGAGCTGAGAGACCAGCAGGCCACTGTTGTGTTTAAACGTATCCAGTGGTGTGGCGGCGGTCACGGCATCCACATGTTCCGGGCTGAGTATCGGAAAGACGATTTGCAGGGATTCCCAGAATCCTGGCGCGGTGACGCCCTCGGGATAGAGCAACAGGGGTGCCGGCCAGGCAGTCATCTGTACCGGGAAGGAAATCAGCACCACCACATACCCGACCATGGCGGGGTTGAACGGGTTGTAACCCAGTCCGCCGTAGAGATGTTTGGCGATCAGGATGGCAAAACCGGTGCCGATGACGACGACCCACCAGGGAGCCAGGGGCGGCAGAGACAAACCCAGCAATACGGCGGTGACCAAGGCACTGTAATCACGGAGGTAGAACATTACCGGACGCCCGCGCAGGCTCATGACCAGAGCCTCGAGACTCAATGCGACGGTGCTGGCAATAAGGATATTGATCAGCGAGCCCCAGCCGAAAAACGTGGTCAACGCCAGCAGGCCTGGGAGCGTGGCCAGCAGAACCAGGCGCATTACCGCAGCCGTATTCTGGGCCGCGTGGGCGTGGGGTGAACTGAGTTTCAACAACGCCATGGGGGTGTCCGGTCAGGATAGGTGCTCGGCCAACTGCTGTTCTGCAGCGGCCAGTTTGGTTTGCAGTTTTTCCGCTGCGGTGCGCAAGGTGTCCACATGCTCGGAACCCACCGCTTCGGCTTCGCGCAATTTCAGTCGCGCTTTTTCCAAGCGGGCTTTCAGCGAAGCAACGTTTTCACGCAGCTTATCTTCTGCAGACATATTCGCCAGTTCCCCGGCTCTGGCCTGTGCCCTGGCAATGGCCGCAGAGGCAGCGTCCTGGGGCTTTGGCTCAGCCGCAGATTCATCCCTGGTTGTGACGGCTGCTGGGGGCTGCCCTGTACAGAGGGTGCATTTCTCCCGTGCATCCAGAAGTTTCTGCTGCAGTTTGTCGAGCCCGGTTTGCAGGGCGTCCACATGTTCCGACTCACTGGCTTTCGCCTCATTCAGTTTGGCCTGGGCTTTCTCAATTCGCCCTTCCAGGGAAATGATCAATTCCCTCAGTTTGTCTTCCTCGGACATACTGGACATGGAGGCAGCTCGGGCCTGTGCTCGGGCAATAGCCGCGGCGGCGGCATCGACACTCACTGCAGAAGCCGGGGCTTCAGTTGTTGCAGGGGTTTCAGCCAGTTGCTGCTCGGCTTCCTGCAGCTTGGCGAGTTGTTTATCCAGGCCGTTCTGCAACGCAGTCTTGAGACTGTCGTCATCGGCCTCGGCAATCTTTTGCTGAGTCAGCGCAATGCGCTCCTTGAGGCTGACAATTTTCTTTTCCAGTGCCTCGCGGGGGCTGGCCTGCATGCGCTCCATCACCTGGTTGGCCGAACTGTCTTGCGCAGTGCCTAGGTCCGCCAGTTTGCGGTGGGCATCTTCAAGGCGCAGTCGGGCATCTTCCACTGCTGCCTTGGCCTGCTCAATCTGTTGTTCATTGCCTTCCTGCTGAATGGTTTGCAGCCGGTGCTCAACTGTTTGCAGGTGGCTTTCGGCACGGGCGACACCTCGTTCCAGCCTGGCCCGTTGTTCTTCAGGAGAGGCCTTCTGCTGGGCAGCGCGGGCCATGGCTGCTTTAACGATATCGTCAGGACCAGTTTTAGTGCTGGGTTGCTCGGCGGCTAAGGCGCGGGCTTTTTCGGCGGCGAGTTTGCGGGCTTCGCGCTTGGCTATTTTTTCGGCTTCTTCCTTCTCTTTGCGGGCCTGCTGGAATTCAAAGCGGGCGCGGGCTCGATCGGATTTAATTTTTTCCTGGGTCTGCTTGCGAATTTCACCTTTGGCTGCGCGGTAGTACTGTACCAGCGGAATACTGCTGGGGCAGACATAGGAGCACGCGCCGCATTCGATGCAGTCGAACAGGTTGTGGGCCTCGAGTCGCTCGTAGTTCTGCGACTGGGCGTACCAGAACAGTTGCTGGGGCAGCAGACTGGCCGGGCAGGCCTCGGCACACATGCCGCAGCGAATACAGGGCTGCGCAGGGGGCGGAGCGGGCAGCTCTTCCTTCGACGGCGCCAGAATACAGTTGGTGGTTTTGATCACGGGGATATCGGTGTCGGTGAGGGTAAAACCCATCATCGGACCGCCCATGATCAGTCGGGCGCAGTGGTTGTGGTCGTAGCCATTGTGCTTCAGCAGATGGCTGATCGGGGTGCCGATCAGTGTCTGGTAATTGCGATTGATGGTGCAGGCCCGGCCTGTCAC